>JAUWJC010000125.1 GCA_030607895.1 Pirellulales bacterium | reverse complement strand
GCCGATTCCACCCGGCAGAGGCATGAAAATGGATGCGATGACACAAACTGCGTCGACAAGTTGCGTAAGTGTGGCAAGCAAAAACCCTTTCACAAGACGCGCAAGACGGGTTCGGCGAATGTTTACTCCTGACATAGGTTCGTCGAAACGTGACCGGTTTTTGCCCCCAGGGTTAGGGAGATGGCCCGTGTGGTCATGTGAAAACCCTCGGAAAAACCCAAGCTACTATTGCCGTCATTGCCAGCACTTACCGTTCATCTTTTCCGACGCGCTGTTGTATCTAATGGCCCCGAAAACCCCGGAAATCACGGGGGTATGTCAGGAGTTCTGAACTTACAACCGCACGTGACAGCCGACGGGAATTATTGGGCGGCTGAAGCATACGTCCAAATGCCCAACAATTCACAAAACCCCGGGAAAACGGCACTTGCCGGCGGACGCACATGGAGAATTCCCGGCCGTCACGGATTTTTCGCAGCACAATTGGCCAAGGGTAATCCCCAGCGGCTCATGCGGCACGAAAGCATTCAGACTACAATGAGATACTACGTCGACCTGGACGCCGACGCCGTGGCCGATGAACCATGGAAGGCCCACGATCCGTGTGAAAAGATGAATCTGGCCGCCAAACACCCCGAGCGCGTCAACCGCTTGCAAGCCGTCGTCGAACCGAGGCGGGGACAATGATACCCATCAGGCGGATCCGCCCGAAAACCGGCTTTACCCTGGTCGAGCTGTTGGTTGTGATCGCGATCATCGGGATCCTGATCGCACTTCTTCTACCGGCCGTACAGTCGGCCCGGGAAGCTGCCCGACGAATGCAGTGTGCGAACAACCTCCGACAAATAGTCATCGCCTTGCACGGCTACCATACGGCCATTGGCACCTTTCCGCCCGGTGGCATTACCGAAGGACCTTGTTGCGGAACCTTCAGCGGGACGAATTGGGCCATCTCCATCCTCCCCTACCTTGAGCAGCAGCCGCTCTACGACCGCTACGACATGGAATCGTACAACGAGGACCCGGTCAACCAGGAGGTGCGCGAGACGTTGTTGCCCGTCCACGCTTGTCCCTCGGAACTTGACGTGAACGAGCTCGACATTCCCGAAAGTGGTCCCGGCGGTGGCTGGGGTCGCAACCTGCAGTACCGCCGCGGCTCCTACCGCAACATGGAAGGACGTACGCCCGGCACCGGCTGGTGGGACAGCAACGGCAACAGCAGCTTTCCCCGAGGTTGGCGCGGCGCGCTGCACACCGTGGGCACCGACGGCCTCTCTACCGAGGCGATCAAGAACATACAAGACGGCACGTCCACCACGCTTATGATCGGCGAAATGGCCACCGTTACACACCCCCAGCGGCGGACCTTCTGGGCGTATACCTACACATCGTACAACACCTCGGCCGCCGTGCCGGAGGCCCGAGTCCTGCTCGGCGATTTCGACCGCTGCGTGGCCGTCGGCGGCGTCGGCGGCTCGAATCCCTGCAAACGCGGCTGGGGTAGCTATCATCCGGGCGGATTCTTCTTCGCTATGTGCGATGGGTCCGTCCGGCTTATCAACGAGCAAATCGATATCAACCTGTTTTGCGAACTGGCCACCATCGACGGCGGCGAACCGGTGCAGTTGCCTTGATTGTCCGAAAAAGGGGACAGGCACCGTCGGCAAACCGAAAACTCTCGTGAAAACCAGCCCGTGACGGAGCCAGTCCCCATTTTCGGACTCCCCTCCTTACAGTTTGAGATTGTAACCATTATTCCCTGTCTAACCCCTCCAGAAATCAATGACTTCCTTCCACCGTAGATGGCATGTTGCTTGTTCCTCGGCCGGTGTCTACAGGTTCGGGCGGAGTCTGCTGGTCGCTTGCCTGATGATACCCGGCTGTGGAGGCCGCGAGTACGACCTGGCCCCGGTCTCCGGCCGAGTTACACTCGATGGAAAACCGATTGCCGACGTTTTGATCAGCTTTCAACCGGTGTCGACCGGTCCGAATGCCCCCAACCCGGGCCCCGGCTCCACGGGATTGACCGACGCCCAGGGACGTTTCACACTGCGGAGCATCGAGCCGGAAGAACGGGGTGCCGTGGTGGGCAAGCACGTCGTACGCCTGACCACGGCTCACAAAGACACGAATCCGGCCGACGATGCTGCCCCGGTAGTCGAGAATATCCTCCCAGCATCGTGTCTTGACGGCAGCATGACATTCCAGGTGGAACCCGACGGCACCGATGTGGCGAACTTCGATGTTCAATCATTATGAGTCCAAGCCGCCATGAAACCGATCTACCTTGACCATAATGCCACCACGCCGCCACGTCCGGAAGTGGTCGAGGTAATGGCCCGACTTCTGGCCGAAGGCCACGCCAACCCGGCCAGCCGGCATCGGCCGGGCCGACAGGCGAACCGGCTGCTGGAAGAAGCCCGCCACGGCTTGGCTGAACTCCTGGGTGCCGACCTTGGGGGCCCGGCGCCCGACCGGCTAATATTCACCAGCGGCGGCACGGAAGCCAATAATCTGGCCGTGCTGGGATTGACCCGTGGCCGCCGAAACATCGAGTCGCCGCAGGTGGTCATCTCGGCCATCGAACATGCCAGCGTAATCGGCCCCGCCGAACACCTGCTGGAAGAGCATGGCTGGCGGCTCGACACGCTGGGTGTGACGCCCGACGGCGTGGTCTCGGTCGAGCGGCTCGAACCGCTCCTGTCCGCCAACACCGGCCTGGTCAGCATCACGGCCGCCAACCACGAAATCGGCACAATCCAGCCAATCGCCCGCCTTGCGGAAATCTGCAACTCTGCCGGCGTCCCATTGCATTCCGATGCCGTCCAACTGGTCGGAAAATTGCCGACCGACTTCCGCCGGCTCGGCGTGGTCGCCATGAGCCTGGCGGCACACAAATTCCACGGGCCGCTGGGGATTGGCGCACTGATTGTCCGTAACGATCTGCCCTTGGCACCGATCCTCTTTGGCGGACACCAGCAGTGGGGGGTGCGGCCTGGCACGGAGTCGATTGCCCTGGCAGTAGGCATGTGGACCGCCCTGAGAATCTGGTGCGAGGAGCAGACCGTTTTGATTCAGCGGATGACTGCGTTGAGCGAGCGGTTCGAGAGCGGTCTGGCGGCCGGTTGGCCCGAGTTGGTGGTTCATGGTGCCTGCGCGGCCCGGCTCCCCCAAACCTCCAACATCGCCTTTCCAAACCTCGATGGTCGGCAGCTTTTCGACGCCCTGGATGCGGCCGGGGTGGTCTGTTCGCTGGGAGCGGCCTGCACCAGCGGATCCGACGAGCTATCGCCCACGCTGTTGGCGCTGGGAATCCCCAGTTCGCTTGCCAAAAACTCGCTACGTTTCAGCCTCGGCAGCACCACGACCGAAGCAGAGATCGACGAGGCGATCCGCCGGATTCTTGCGGCAT
Source organism: Pirellulales bacterium (assembly GCA_030607895.1). GTDB lineage: Bacteria > Planctomycetota > Planctomycetia > Pirellulales > Thermoguttaceae > JAUWJC01. The sequence continues at coordinate 5,989 of JAUWJC010000125.1, read as the reverse complement.
GCGGCCAGTTAGGCCGAAAAAGGGACCAGGTTTAATTTGCCGGAACGGCCCGGAGGGTGCTTCGCACAAATTAAACCTGGTCCCTTTTTCGGCTCGGGCAAAAAACGGATATCTCCATCTCGCAAACCGCGGCGGAAATTGTTAGAATACGGGTGTGGAAAATTGCCCGGCTTTGGCCCCTTTTCGCTCACAGTTTGTGAACGGATCCTACGTGTTTGATGATGTTGTCAGTATTGCCCTCCAGGGGCAACCGATTCCCGAGAATCCGGGTGTCCGCAAGACCCCCGAGGTTTTGGAACTGCCTCGCTCGTTCCTCGCCGGACCGGAAAACCGGTTGGCCTTGGCGGCCGTTCGGGCGGTGCTAGCAAATAAACACCCCGAATACAACCCGGTCGTGTTTTACGGCCCCTCGGGAACGGGTAAGTCTCACCTCGCGCACGGGTTGGCTAGGGCGTGCGGCGGTCGGCGGCGGCGGCGTGACTCGCTGATTTGTACCACGGCGGCCGATTTCGCTCGAGCACTGGTCGATGCCATTGAAACGCAGGCCATGGACGACTTCCGCTCGCGTTACCGGCAGGCTTCGTTGCTGGTGGTCGAGGATGTGAGCCATCTGGCCGGGAAGGAGGCGGCCCAACGCGAGTTGCTCTACACGGTGGACGCCATGGTCGCGGCAGGTCGCTGGATGGTCGTAACCAGCCGTATGGCACCTGGTCAAATGCAGGAGATGCTTCCGGGGTTGCGTTACCGCTTGACCGCCGGCTTGACCGTCCCGCTGGCACCCCCCGGACCAGATGCCCGTTTGGCTATCCTCCGGGAATTGGCGGCGGCTCGCGGCTTGGACATGCCGGCAGCGGTTATCCGCATTCTGGCCGATGGGATGAACGGGACGGTACCCGAGTTGCTGGGTGCCTTGATGGAACTGGAGATGTGGGAGCAAATGGAAGCCTCCACGGTCGATACAGAAGCCGCACGACGGTATCTTACCCAGCGCGACGGTGCCCATCAGCCGGCTCTGAAGCGCATTGCGCTGTTGACCGCCCGATCATTCTCGCTCAAAGTGGCCGACTTGCGGAGCAGTTCGCGGCGTCGGGCCGTGGTAACCGCCCGTGGGGTAGCCATGTATCTCGCCCGACAACTTACACACAATAGCCTGCAGCAGATCGGACGCTACTTCGGCGGCCGCGATCACACGACAGTACTCCATGGCTGCCGGCAGATGGAACGACGCTTGAGAACCGAGCCAACCATACAGGAAACCGTCGAACAATTGCGGACTAAATTGGGAATTGTCTGAAGCATATTAGACATGGGAGGAAGACCTGGAAAAGTTGTGACTCCTATGTCGACAAGCTGTCGATAAGTAACCGCTTATCAACACTGGTCGGCACGCATCCTTCAAACAGCTTGTCCATAGACAATAGATACATATGTAATAAACACTGTCTCGACAAAATATCCTCATTGAATTTTTGTAGCCAAAAGCAAACTGCGTACGAGCTTAGTGATCGTCCGAGTCGGTTATCGACAAGTAGAGATCGGCTACTAATACTGATAGGAAAATAGGAATATCAAGAACAACTTCTTTGCGGCAGGATATCCTCCTGACAAGAGTCTCCCCGTTTGCCTGCTGTTGCTGGTACGGTTCTCTCCCGCAGTGCTCCCAATAGAAAGGTGGAAATGACCCATGAAACTCCAATGTGATCGTGAAAAGCTGCTGCACGCTTTCCAAACCGCGGCCGGTGTAGCGCCAACCCGGAGTCCGAAGCCCATTCTCCAAAACGTCAAGATCGAAGTATCGCCCGAAGTGACTACACTGATCGGGACCGATTTGGAAGTAGGGATTCGTATCGAGCTGTCGGGCTTTGAAGTAGAAACGGCCGGGAGCGCCGTCTTACCGATTGGGCGGTTTGGGGCCATCCTGCGTGAGAGCTCGGACGACAAGCTCCTACTGGAAAGCGACGGGCGCAAGACCCTGGTGCGGGGTCAACGGAGTGAGTTTCAATTGCCGTCGGAGAACCCCGACGAGTTCCCGGATGTCAAACAATTTAGCGAAGACCAATTTCATGAATTACCCGCCCGGTTCTTCCGCGAAATGATCCGCCGAACGGTTTTTTCAACCGACAACGAAAGCAGCCGCTACGCGCTTGGGGGAGTACTCATTGAATTGGGGGAGGAGGAGATTACCGGCGTGGCCACCGATGGCCGCCGCCTGGCCCGGCAAATCGGTCCGGCCCGCTCCGTGGCCGGCCATCAAACCGGTGATATCACCACCAGTATACCTACCCGGGCAATGCAACTGCTGGAACGGGCGCTTGCCGACAACGAGGAGAATATCCAACTGGCCACGCACGAAAACGACGTTTTGGTCAAGAGCCAGCGGACGACCGTGTATGCACGCTTGGTCGAAGGTCGGTATCCCAAGTGGCGTGATGTCTTCCCCAAGCGGGAAGACATGCAGAAAATTGAGATCACGGTGGGACCGTTCCATGCGGCGGTACGGCAGGCGGCCATTGTAACCAGCGAAGAGCGCCGCGGCGTGGACTTTACCTTTGGCGACGGCCGGATAGTGCTGGCCGGCCATGGTGCGGAACTGGGTGAATCGCGCATCGACACACCGATTGCCTATGAAGGGCCGGAGGTGCAAATCAGTTTGGATCCCCGCTACTTGAATGACTTTCTCAAGGTACTCGAGCCGGACCAGACGTTTACCATCGAAGTAAGGGACGCCAAAAGCGCAGCCGTTTGCAGTACGGACGACGGCTACGCCTATGTACTCATGCCGCTGGAACGCGAGCAATAGCAGAATTGACTACTGACAATGGGAAGATGCCCCCAGCCGATCGGTGATATCCTGGCGGAGTTGATGACGCGGCGCGGCTATGCGCGGTTGCAAGCAACGGCAGCTTTGGAAAACGCCTGGTACAAGGCGGCGGGAGACCTGGCCGCGGAACATACCCGAGTCGGTTCGCTAAAACGGGGTGTTCTGGAGGTAATCGTGACCCATTCGGCCGTGATGCAGGAATTGGCGTTCCGCAAGCCGATCATATTGAAGTCGCTGGCCGGACTGTTGCCGGACGAAAAAATCAACAACATCCGGTTCCGGGCCGGCACCATCGAGTAAATCCATCGGACGAAAACCAATACAGAGCACGGAAGTTCCCAAGGACAGAGCGAATTATGCCAAACGATGAAACACGCAGTGCCAAATCGACAGAGGCGCAACCCGTCGAGCGGCCGGATGGGCCGGCACCGTCGACAATGGCCGAGAGTGATTTTCCCGACTACCAAATGGCCGACGCTGAGTACAGCGCGGACCAACTGGAACATCTCAGCGACCTGGAGCACGTTCGCGAGCGGCCCAGCATGTACATCGCCGATACGACCTCCCGCGGACTGCATCACCTGATTTACGAAGTTGTCGACAACTCGATCGACGAGGTGATGGCCGGTTATGCGAGCGAGATTACGGTCACGATCAACAACGACGGTTCAATCACGGTCGAGGACGACGGTCGCGGGATTCCCGTCGAAGAGCACACCGACCTGGGCATGTCGACGCTGGAAGGCGTGATGACCGTCCTGAAGTTCGGTGGCAAGTTCCACAAAGGGGCTTACCAGACTTCCGGCGGGCTGCACGGAGTGGGAGTTACGGTGGTCAATTTCCTCTCCGAATGGTGCGAAGTGGAGGTGCGCCGCGACGGGCACGTGTACCAACAAGAATATGAGCGTGGCGTACCGGTTAACGAGGTTCGCCGGATCGGCCTCAGCAAGCGGGTAGGCACGAAAACAACCTTTAAGCCCGACCCGCGGATATTTCCCAACACCCAGTTCAACCATGGCATCCTCTATCGCCGTTTGCAGGAATTGGCGTTCTTGAATCGGGGCGTGCAAATCAGCTTCCGCGACGAACGTACCAACGAAGATGAAACCTTCAAATACGACCGTGGTATCCTCGAATTCATCGAGCACCTGAACCGCGCCAGCGAGCCAGTCCATCCCGAGATCATCTACGTTGCCGGCCAGTACCAGGGTGTGGGTCTGGAAGTAGCCATCCAGTATTCAAGCGAATTCACCGAAAACGTCCACTCTTATGTAAACACTATCTGCACGACCGAGGGCGGCACGCACGTTTCCGGATTCCGGGCGGCCATTACCCGAACGCTTAACAACTATGGCAAGAAGTCGAACCTCTTCAAGGACCTGGTGCTCAGTGGCGACGATTTCCGCGAAGGGCTCACCGCGGTGATCTCGCTGCGCGTGCCCGAGCCCCAGTTTGAAGGGCAAACCAAGACCAAGCTGGGGAACAGCGAGGTCGAGGGAATCGTCACCTCGGCAGTGGGAGAATTCCTCGCCAAGTTCCTCGAAGAGAACCCGAAAACGGCCAAGATCATCGCGCAAAAGGGCCTCCTGGCCGCCGAAGCACGAGAAAGTGCCCGCAAAGCCCGGCTACTGGTCCGCGAACGCAAAGGGGCCCTGACCGGCGGTGGGTTGCCCGGCAAACTACGCGATTGCACCAGCCGCGACGTGGCGCGTTGCGAGTTGTACCTGGTCGAAGGCGACTCGGCCGGCGGAAGCGCCGAGGGCGGCCGAATCCGTCAGTACCAGGCCATCCTGCCTCTGCGCGGAAAAATCATTAACGCCTACAAGTCGCGCGAAGATAAAGTACTGGCCAACGAAGAAGTCCGGAGCATGATCTCGGCCATCGGCTCGGGCATCGGCTCGGAAATGGACCTCTCCAAACGCCGTTACAACAAGATCGTCATAATGACCGACGCCGACGTGGACGGCTCGCACATCCGCACGTTGCTGTTGACCTTCTTCTATCGCCAGATGTACGACCTGGTCAAAGGCGGTCACGTTTACGTGGCCCAACCACCCTTGTTCCGGGTGCGACGCAAGAAGAAGGTCTACTACGTGCAAGCGGAAGAAGAAATGAAAGCCCAACTGCTCGAAGCCGGGCTGGCCGACGCAATCTTCGAGCCGGGCGACGGCCGGATAATCCGCGGCAAAGAAATGGAACGCCTCTGCCGCACATTGGCCGCGCTGGAAGAATCGTTGCTGGCGCTGGAACGCCGCGGGATCAGCCTCCGCGCCCACGCCGCCCGGCAGAATCCCGTTTCCGGAAAACTGCCCGTCTACCACGTCTTCCTTGGCCATCACGAGCACTGGTTCACCACGCGCACACAATTTGACGAGTTCCTCGCCGAGCAGGAGAAAGCTGTCGGCGAAGAGCTGCTGGTCGAAGACAAACCAAGCGACGAGTCGGGCGAGTCGAACGGGGCGGGTGGTAACGGAGCCGCGATCAGCCGACTACACATCGTCGAACTGCACGAAGTCCGCTCGATCAACAATCAATTGGCCGAGCTTCGCGAGATTGGCTTCAATATCGATAGCCTCATTCCCCAAGAGCGAACGGGTGTGGAAGAGCCTCGCTACCAACTCCGGCGCGGCGAATTAGCCACCGGGCTGGACGATCTGCGCGGCCTGCTGACGGCCGTCCGCGCCGCCGGTGAAAAGGGCCTCCAAATCACCCGATTCAAAGGCCTGGGAGAAATGAACGCCGAAGAACTCCGTCAAACTACCCTCGACCCGGAAAACCGCACCCTCCTGCAAGTAACCATGGAAGACGCCGGCGCTGCCGACGATATATTCCGCATCCTCATGGGCGACAAAGTCGAGCCCCGCCGCGAGTTCATTGAAAAACACGCGCTGGAGGTGAAAAACTTGGATGTGTAAGGATGTGGTGGTCCACCGAGTTTCGATAACCCGTTTAGGTGGAATCAGGCAGACGTGACACCACCCAGACGAGTTGCCGAGTCTCGCTGGACCACTACAGGCTCCAGGAAGCTCTTCCAAAGCAGTTCCTTAAACGCCGATTTCCGCAGCCCCTAATCGACTAACATTTTCGGCGACTGAGGCGGGTTGTCAACAGTAGGCGAATTCGATTCGATGCCGCTTCAGCCAGGCTACTCGGCGGCTGTCTTTGTCG
>JAUWJC010000600.1 GCA_030607895.1 Pirellulales bacterium | reverse complement strand
GGGGTCATAAACCCTTATGGAGCCCCGGGTTGCGTCAAAACGGAAATCCGAAAAAAATTTTCAAGATGGGGCAGAAAAATGCTGTTTTGTCCATGCGGCCGCCGAATTTGTTCGCTGCTGAGCGCGTTTCTGCGGTTGGCTCGGCTGAGGTGTGTAGGATAGACTACGCCCGAGTTGGATGACGTTTGCTTCTCGACGGATCGCTTGTTTGTCCAGGACGGTGCAATGACGAGGATCGAGTTCACGGAAGAAGAGATCGAAAAACTACGCTACGAATCTTTTCACCATCCGCATCCGCGCGTGCAACAGAAGATGGAAGCCTTGCTGTTGAAAAGCCAAGGCGTGCCGCACTGGCAAATCTGTAACATCCTGGCGATTACGGAGAACACCTTGCGGGCCTACCTTCAGGCGTATCTGGAGGGAGGCGTCGAGAAGCTCAAGGAGCTGAACTTCCCCTGTCCGCAAAGTGAGTTGGCTGGCCATGCCGAAACGTTGGAGGGCTAGACAACAATACCAGCCTTCTATCCCCGTTCTGGAAAGATGCCCCGCAAATAGCGGTAATGAGCCCGGTAGTCCGGCACTATCCCGTTCGGGTGGGCGGCCTCGATCTGGAACCAGCCGTTGTACTGGATGTCGTCGATTGCCTTGCGGACTTCCTTGAAGTCGATCCGGCCTTGGCCGAGCATAAACCGGCCGTCTTTGGCGTGGAACTCGCAAATCAGGCCGCGTCGGCCCAGTTCGCGGATCTCCTTGAGAATGTCGTAGCCCTTGTCGGTCGAATTGCCCACGTCATAGTAGACCTTCACCGCCGGCGAGCCCACCCGATCGATGATCTTCATGTTGTCCTTGGCACTCAGGTAGTTTTCCAGGCCGATCACGATTCCCTCCTTCTCGGCCCGTGGGGCCACGTCTTTGAGGATCTTGACCAGGTGGTCGATTTCCCTGGTGTTGCTCATGTCGAGGTCGCCGCGGCCGAACATGGCGGGCATGCTGACGGTGATCCCCAGCGCTTTGCAGACACCGATGCTGTCGGCCAGCCACTTGGCCGCCCGGGGATCGCTCTTCAGCGGAATGCTGTTCATCACGCCGATCGACAGCGACGCGATCTCCAGGCCGGTTTTCTTGGCGGCTTCGAGATAAGCTTTCTGCACGGCGTGGTTGCCCAGGTGTTCGTCGGGGTTCGGGCGGCCCATGTCGACTTGCAGACCGTCCAGGCCGATCTCCTTGGCGATCTCGAAGGACGCTGCCTTGGGCTTGCAAAGACAGAACTCGCACGCCCCGATCTTGAACCATCGCGATTTGCGCCCTGCAAATAACGGCTTGAAGTTGCCAAGCGTCGCCGCAAAGGCGGCCGCCCCGGCGCAGTGCGACAGCATATCCCGACGCGTGATCTCTCGTTTGGAATGAATCATCGTGTCTCCTCTCGGCGGTTTGGGAGTTGGTTGAGAGCTGAGGGTTGAGAGTTGAGAGTTGAGGGTTGAGTGTGAACGGTGCGAAGCCGCAAGCGGCTGGATTCCCCCTTCCGCCTTCTGCCTTCCACCTTCCATCTTCCCGCTCAGTCTACCAATCGTGCAGGGTCATTTCCACCTCCGGCAACACAAAACCCGCGCAGCGGGGGCAAATGCCGATTGACACGCGGCCCGCGGGACGTAGGATTTGTAGAATCAATTATCGTCCAACAGGGCCGAAAAAGGGACCAGGTTTAATTTGCCGGAACGGCCCGAAGGGTGCTTCGCACAAATTAAACCTGGTCCCTTTTTCGGTCCAACAGCCGAGAAGACCACGTGGACCCGCGAAGAAGACGCCGTTTCGACGGACTGCTGGAGGAGGTCCTTGAGGAACTCCCCCCGCTGGTGCATGAGTTGATCGACAAAGTCCCCCTGCACGTCGAGGACTACCCGTCCCAGCGAGTGATGGCCGAGACGGGTATCGGGTATCGCGAGCAACTTTGCGGCCTTTACACGGGCATTCCGCTCACCCGGCGAAGCGTTCAGCAATCGGGTACGCTGCCCGACGTGGTCACGCTCTATCGCGAGGGCATTCTGGCCAGCGCGGCCGACGGCTTCGGTCGGGTTCGCACCGATCGGCTGCGGCGTGAGATCCGCACCACTATTCTTCACGAGTTGGCCCATCACCACGGGTTGGGGGAAGAAGAGCTGCGCGAGTTGGGGTACGGATAGACGCGAGTGCCATGAGCTACGGCCGCGACTTCAGGGCGAAATCAATCGTACCGCCGCCTTCGGGCACCGTGGCCTTGAGTGTGGTCTGATCCATGTCGCTGTAGATGCCCGGCAAAACCTCTTTGGCCGGCGAATCCATGGGCGCGACGTCCGAGTCGAGGGGAAAATCCGACCCGTCGGGCATGAACAGCCAACCTTGCTTTTGACGAATCAGTTACGGCGTTCCGCCAAGAAGTTGGTGGAAAGGTATGCCCGGCGGAT
>JAUWJC010000525.1 GCA_030607895.1 Pirellulales bacterium | reverse complement strand
GTTTTTCCGCGACGACGACTACCAAGCCTACCTGGACCTGATGGCCGAGTGGTGTGGCAAACACAAGGCCGAGCCCTGGGCGACGACGATTTCCAAAAACGCTTAGAGAAGAAGCTGGGCCGCGTCCTAAGACGCCAGAAACCCGGCCCGAAAAAACCCAAATGAAATAATTAAGTATACTGTCCCCGGAACTTCCCATGAAATGCCCATTTTGCCAAGCAGATAACGATCGGGTGATCGACTCGCGGGCGAGCGAGAACGGCTCTGCCATTCGGCGGCGGCGCGAGTGCCTGGTGTGCAAGAAGCGGTACACAACCTCCGAGCAAATCGAGCAGTTGAACATCAAGATCATCAAGAAGGACGGCTCCCGGGTTCCCTTCGACCGGAACAAAATCAAGCAGGGCCTGGAAAAGGCCTGTTGGAAACGGCCGATCAGCGGCGAGAAGCTCGACTCTATCGTGTCGGCCGTGGAAAGTCACATCGAGGCCAATTTCGATTCGGAAGTGGAGAGCCGCCTGCTTGGTGAGTTAGTGATGCAACACCTCTTCGAGTTGGACAAGGTGGCCTATGTCCGCTTCGCCAGCGTTTACCGGCAATTCGAGCACGTCCACGATTTCGTCGACGAGCTGCGTCCCATGCTCTCCGAATCTCCCCGGCCACCCAGGTGAACTTATCGCCCTACTGCTTTCGGCTGATGACGAAGTCGACCAGTTGCCTGAGCGCTTCGCGAGCCGGGACGTCGGGGACGGAGTCCAACTCGTCGATGGCCCGCCCGGCGAACCAGTCGGCCTTCGAGCGAGCGTACGAGAGGGCGCCGGAGTCGGCAAACCACGGCCGCAGGGCCTCGGGCTTGTGATTGTCCGAGCGCGACAGGATCGCTAGCACGTCCGGCCGTTGCCGGCCGTCAAGTTGGCTCAGCAAGCGGATAAGCGGCAGCGTTGCCTTCTGTTTGAGAAGGTCGGTCCCCAGCGACTTGCCGGTGGTGTGCTCGTCGCCGAGCACGTCGAGCAAATCGTCGACTATCTGGAAAGCGATACCCAGGTAGCGTCCGAAGCGTGCCAGTGTCTCGCACAATTCCGGCTCGGCCCCGGCGAAGTGCGACCCAAGCCGACAACAGCAGGAACATAATGCGGCGGTCTTGTCGGCAATGATATCCAGATACTCTCCCTCCCCCAGGTCGAAGTTACCCCGGCTTTGGACCTGCCGCAACTCGCCCTCGCACATCGCCCTGGTTGCTTCGCTGACGGCCCCGTTCGCAAATGAGCTGTCCAGCGAGCTGACCATGCAGATGGCCTTGGAGAAAAGGTAGTCGCCCAGCAAGATGCTGGTTTCGTTGTCCCATCGGGCGTTGACCGTGTCGAGGTGCCGGCGGATGGCGGCCTCGTCGAGCACGTCGTCGTGAATAAGCGTGGCCGTGTGGATCATCTCGACCGTGGCCGCCAGTATCAGGTGTTCCCGACACAACTCCCCGCAAGCCTTGCCGCTAAGAAGCACCAGCGCCGGCCGCATCCGCTTTCCACCAAGCCGAAAACCGTGCTTCACCAGGCGGTCGACGAACGAATGGTCGCTGGTGAGTTGATCGCGGAGGATGTCTTCGACGTCGTCCAGTTCCAATTGAACCGGCGCATACAGGTCGCGAAGCTGCTGGGGTAACTTCCGCGGATGTTGAACAACTTGACTCATAAAGCCTGAAACTCATAAAGACGAAGTTATCAGTTGTCAGTTATCAGAGCTTGGAAACAACGGTCCTGGCAAGTCTTCAGACTGACAACTGATAACTGACTACTAACAACTGATAACTGATAACTGACAACTTAATCCTTTATGCCTGTCTGACGAAATGCCCGCTCCGACCGCCCGACTTCTCCTCTAACCTAACCTGCTCCACCACAATGGCCCGATCTGCCGATTTGCACATGTCATAGATCGTCAACGCGGCAACGCTAACTGCAAGGAGTACTTCCATCTCGACGCCGGTCCGGGCCGTTACCCGAGCCTCCGCCTCGATGGCGATGGTCGTCTCATTCGGAAAATCGAACGAAAGCGACACTGCTTCCAATGGCAGGGGGTGGGTCAACGGAATCAAATCGGCCGTTCGCTTGGCCGCCATTATGCCGGCCAACCGAGCGACCTCGATCACATCGCCCTTGGCAACTTTCCGGTCGCGAACCAGCCGCAGCGTCTCTGCCTGCATCCGCACCAGGCCGCTGGCACGCGCCTGCCGAAGCGTGACGCCTTTGTCACTCACGTCGACCATCCGGCTGGCCCCGCAAGAGTCGAAATGGCTGAGGCGGCTCATTGCGTCTTCCGTGCTGTCCGCGGCGGGCAGGGGCTACGAACCCTCATTGTAAGCGCGCTCAGTCCGTTCGTCGAGAGGCCTCCGGCTGCCGATTAACCGGTCGGGTGAATTCCATCAACCGGCTCAACCACACCCCCTGCTTTGAGTATTCGCGGACCACCCTGCCCTCCCGCAGCAGTTCGGCAACTTGCTCCAGGTCCGCCTTGCGATGGTAGACGACGGCGAAAAAGGGACCAGGTTTAATTTGTGCGAAGCACGCTGCGGGCCGTTCCGGCAAATTAAACCTGGTCCCTTTTTCGTCCCAGCCGGTCAACCGGATTTTGGCCCTCATAAGTGCCGGCGAGGATATCTGGACGGCCGGGGCCTGAAACGGCGCCAGGTTCGGCCCGAACAACACCACCCCCGCCTTTGCCCGGCGAGCGGCCTCCGCCAACAACGATTCCCTCACCGAATCGCCCCAGTAGGTTGCCTCGAAACCAAGCCGATCGGCCCCGTACAATCCGCCGACCAACAAGCTGTAATGACTCAACTGGCATGGATGATACACGATCAGGCTGGTGCCTTGCAGCATGATAAGCAGCCCCAGTCCGGCCAGACGCAATCTGGGCGGCACCGACGCGAGGGCCGAAAAAGGGACCAGGTTTAATTTGCCGGAACGGCCCGGAGGGTGCTTCGCACAAATTAAACCTGGTCCCTTTTTCGGCTCGATCAACCATTTGGCGCCGATTCCCACCAAGATGGCCCAAAGCGGCAGGACCATCAGAAACAACCGCACACCGTCGTAAACCGGCACGCCCGGCCAGGAAAACACCAACAGCACGAACCCGGCCACTCCGACAATCAAGCCGAAAAAGTCTCCCCCCTCCCTTTGGGAGAGGGGCTGGGG
>JAUWJC010000250.1 GCA_030607895.1 Pirellulales bacterium | reverse complement strand
TTTTTTGGAAATTCTTGGGCGAGGCCTTGACAAACTGAATGAGCCCGCTCAAACTCAAGATACTGGGTTCAGGGTAATTCATCTTGGGAAGCTCCCGAGAGCCCTGAAAACCCGTGAACGGTTACCTGGCCGGGTTGTTCGCGCTGGGTATCTTCACGCGACGAACCAATGCCACGGGCGCCCTGTGCGGTGCGGCCGGCGGCGCGCTGGTGCTCTACCTGGTACAACAATACACGCACGTCCACTTCTTCCTCTACGCGGCCATTGGCATAGCAGTCTGTTTCGCCGTCGGCTACCTGGCGAGCCTGATCCTTCCCAGCCGAACAAAAGATCTCGCCGGCCTGACGGTCTACAGGATGAAAGCGGAAGGGGGAAGGCGGAAGGCGGAGGTATGAGGGACAAGTATCAGCGGGTGGCCCAGATGATTCCCCGTAACCTGGTTCCCAAGCTCTGCTTGGGAACCCACTACTCCCCAGCAGTACGGCGCGGTGCGGTCCCAAGCAGAGCTTGGGACCGAGTGTAAGGGTGCTTCGCACAAATTAAACCTGGTCCCTTTTTCGCTCAGCCGCGGCCGGGCACCTGGCGGAGCGTGGGAACGCCGGGCAGCGATTTCATCCCGCCCGACCCCTTCTTCTTCGGCGATCGGCTGGAGCCGGCCAGGAAATTGTCGATCGAGGCGTTTTTTTGCAACTGGCGGAAGTACTTCGCCATTGCCAGCCGCTGTTTCTTCTCGAAGATGTCCCGGTGAAGCTCTTTTCGAACCGTGGCCGGATCGACGCTGACCGGCTTGGTGCGTCCTTCGCAGAAGAGAATGACGTACTTCTGGCCGAGTTGGATGATGCCCGATAACTCGCCGTTGGCCAGGTTGAACGCCTCCTTCTCGATGATCGGCTGGCCGCCGTGGTTCTTGATAGGCGGGATCTGGCCTTCCAGCGCGCGGCTGGTGGCTTCGACCGAATACTGTTTGGCCAGCTTGCCGAAGTGCTCGACGGTTGGGTTGCCGCGGGCGTTTTCCCAAACCTGCTGGGCACGGCGAAGATCATCCAGCACAATCGCCCGGCATCGTACCCGCGGGCCGAAAGTCGCTTCGTAGCTCTTCTGGATGTCCGCTTCCGTTACCTTCACTTTGCCGTCGGCCAGCTTTTTCAGTGCCAGCGACGGCCGGACCGAAGCGCTCCGGTAGACGTCCAACGACACGCCCTGTTGCTCGGTGACGAGTTTTAGCCAGGTCTCGACGTCGGGCGATCCGTCGGGCTTGGGTTTGACGCCTTCGGAGGCCGCCCGGACAATCTCCCGGTCGATCTCCTCTTCGGCAATCGTGATCTTCCGCTTTGCGCAGGCCTGCTCGATCAGCATGTGATTGATTGTGCCTTCCAGAACCTCCTTCCCGTGTCGCTTGATGCACTGCTCGGCCAACTCGCGAATCGTGATTTTGTGGCCGTTGATAATCGCCGCCACACCCGGCATCTCCCGACGTTTAAGCGGATCGTTAAGGACGTTCACCATCTCCACGCCGTCCTGCAGCTCGCGGAAAATCTCGTGCGCCGCCGTGCGCATCTTCCGCTCCCGAACCACTTCTTCCATCCGGGAGGCGACCTGCTCGAACTTGACCTTGCTTGCCGGCAACATACACTCCCGCTTCATGATCATGTATTTACCGGCCACCTGCATAACCGGCGATACCTGTCCGTCGCGCATGGTGAAGGCCGCATGTTCGATCTGGCGGCTGCTGGCGTGCTTACGGATCGGTTGGACCAGCCCCTTCACGCTGGCACTGACATCCTCCGAGCGATCCTTGGCCAGGTTGCCGAAGTTGTTCGGGTCGGCCACCGCTTCGCCCCGGGTCTTCTCGGCCGCATCGAGATCGGTAAAAGAAATCAACCGCACGCGGACCGCCTCGCCGTAGCGCGTCTCGAATTCCTGCAAAAGCTCCTCCCGGCTTACTTTTGTTCGGTCGCCCGCCAGTTTGCGAAGCGCAAGCGTCGGCCAGATTATGTCGTTGGCATACTGCTCTGGCTCGATCCCCCGCTCCTCCTTGAGCATCTTCAACCACTGGGCAACCGGCAAACTGAACCGCTTCGACATCCGCTCGATCTCGGCATCCACCTCCACGCGCGTTACGGCGATATTTTGGCGCAAGCACGCCTGGGCAATCAGCCACTTGTTGACCAGCCTCTCCAGTACATCCTTGCCGTAGTGCCGCAAGCATTCCCTGGCCAGGTCCTGCCGGCTGATCGGCTGGCCGTTGACCATGGCGACCACCTTCAACCGCGACTCGGCCGAACCACCGCCCGGGCTGCTCGGCTGCGACTCCGCTCGACTCTTTTGCGCGCCGGCGCCACGCCGTGCGGGGACCTTCGCGGTATCAGAGGCCTTTCGGGAAAGAGGCGGCCTGGGAGCCTCGGCACTTACAGGCTCGGCCCCCCAATAGTAGCGAATTGCGATGCACGCACACACAACGCATACACCGCCGATAAACATCCCGAAACCTATTCTACGTCTGTCGCGGTGTGGGATCGCACCGAGAGAAGAACTAACCTGGGTCATTGCGGTTCCTCCGTAAACCATTACCACGTCGCTGTTTGCGCGATAATCGCCCGCGCACAAAATCCAGTGAGGTAGTATAGGAACCTTTCGTAACTTGGGTCAATAGAGATTGGGCAATCGACCTGTAAAGCCGCGACCAGTGGTCGCGGATCACCAAGCGAACCAACACCTCGGTGGCCCGCAACCAATGGTCGCGGCTTTACAATGAAAAAACGTTCGCTTACCCGGTGCGTTTGCCAAAGCAGACCACTTGGCCGTTGCGAAGGGTGACGAAGATGCGTCCTTGGGCGTCGACGGCCACGGCCCAGCGCACGGGCTCGGCCGGTAGCGGCTGCTGCCAGAGGTCCTTCTTGTTGGAGCGGTGCTGGGCGACCAGCTTCCAGCCGTCTGGGGTTGGCCGACATAGCAGGTTTGCGTTGCCGGCCGCGACAACCGAAGTACGCCAGGCGACTTCCGCGCTGCGCACAGGGCAACTTGGTATGGAGTAGAAGGGTTGGCCGGTAGCCTGCACGCGGCGCTGGAGATTGCCTCGCTTGTCTTTACCGACCGAAAGGTGCAGTTCGCGGCCGCGGCGTGCTCTTTGGCCCGGGTCGAGACGCTTTCCATCGGCGATATCGAAGACTGCCGGCGAGCCTGCACTGCCGCTGGCAAGGTAGAGTTTCCCCTTGTCCAAGAGCAGGTCCCCTTGAACGCCAGACTCGCTGCCGAAGGACAGCCCCACGCCGCCGGCGCTGTTGTCTTGCCACTTGATCTTGCCGGTTGCCACATCCAGCGCATAGACGTGCGTACCGTCGTAGTTGTTCAACCCGGCCGCGCAGTAGGCCACGCCGCCGTCGAGAAGCACGCCGGAGGCGACCGGCCAGGTGGACAGCAGCCGGTCATAGACGTTAATCTTCCGCTCGACCGGCGCCGCACGGAATCGCCACAACAGCCGCCCGGTGGCCGCCTCGAAGGCGTAGGTGTAACCATCGCCGGAGCCGACCAGCGCCCGGCCGTCGGCCACTGCCGGAGGATATCGGACCGCTCCGCCCGTGTAGGCCGTCCAGCGCGCCGTACCACTGGCCGCATCCAACGCCCGGACGCTACCGTCGGCGCCCCCGAGGAAGCCCACGCTACCGACGGCCACCGGCGAGGTTGTTTTCAACGAAAGGGCGGCCTTGGGCGTGAACGTCCAAAGCAGACCGACCCGGTCAGGGATTGCAGCTTGTGTTTCAGCGGTGCGGGTATTGTTCGCCCGATAGGTTGGCCAGTCGGCCGGCGACTGTTGAAATTGGGCGATCTGCATCGCGCCTGAGGACGATTCCAGTCGCTGGGCCTCGACGGCGGCCTGGTCGAACTTGAAGTTGCCCGCCGGAGCGCAACAAATCGTACCGAACATCTGGAGGTTGCAATCGCAGGCCCAGGGTGTCCAGTACAGATGCCCTCCGGCGATCAGCGTGCCGACGAAACAGGACGGGCGCATCGGCGAGATCCACTGAAACTTGCCGGTGGCCAGGTCGATCCGTTTGGTGCCATCGACACCCCCACGGAAAAAGATGCTATCCGTGCTACCGGTGGCCCGCGTACAGGCCCGCCGGGAGATGTTGTAGCTGGCCAGGACCTTTCCGCTGATCGGGTCGAGCTTGTGCGTGTCACCGTTCAGGCCACTGGCACCGATGATGTACACGGCGGCGTCGCGGATCAGCACATGAGGGTTTCTCTCGGCATGATAGGTCCACAGGTGGCGGCCGTCGTCGGCCGAGACGGCGGTCACGTCGAAGACCTGCGGACCGGCGAAGTACAGGGCCTTGTCCGAGCATCTCAGGTAAATGGTGCTCTTCCAGCCGGTTGCGGCGCCGTGGCCTGGGCGGTAGGGCCCCATTGCCTTGAACAACTCCGCGTCCTTTTCGGCAGTTCTTCGCCAGATATCCTTGCCGGTCTTTGCGTCCAGACACACCAGGTACTTGCCGAAATGGCAGAAGTAGATACGGCCGTTTTTCATGCACAACGACCGGCTGTCGATTGGCTCCTGCTCCTTATGCTGCCAGATGACCTTTCTTGTCTTTGGGTCAATGGCCAGCAGGGTTTTCGAGAAGCCCCATACGTATTGTTTGGCGTTGTAGCCGTCGGAGATCCCATTCCACGGCCAGTGGCCTGGGATCCGTCGCCAGCGTTTGACGGCGTCCGGGGTCTCTTGTTCTCCTATAAGCGCATAGAGTGCATCGCCGTCCAATGCCATCCACTTCCAAAAAGTCCCGCCGGCCAGGTCCGCCCCCACAGTGATCTCGCCGGTGAGCTTGCCGGTGGCCGGGTCGAGCAGCTTGCACGATTTCTCGTCGGCCAGGTAGAGTGTCGTGGGCGTGGCGATCATCGTGCTGCGATCGACTATGATTCCCGAGGTCAGCTCTCGTTTCCAGAGCATCGTGCCGTTGAAGCCGTTGACGGCCACCAGGGTGTCGAGCCACGGCTCGGCGCGGAGGTGCCAGGCGACGTTGCCCAATGCCATGAAAACCCGCCCGCCCGAGGCCACAACGTTCTGCGGCGCCGGGGCGTAGCGCGGCTCGACAATGAACTGAGTAAGATACGGCGCGAGTGCCGACCGGTCGGTCGATTGCGGGTTGTTGTCCGGCGTATGATAGTGGTGGGTCCAGTCGTCGGTGCCCTCGGGAAAGGGTTTGGTGAAAACCTGTTTTCCCAGCAGCGCCCTTCCGCCGGGCCGGAGCACGCGCAATATTTCGTCTCTTGGAATGTCCGCCGGATCGCCCGCCGCCACCAGCGCGTCGGCCAGGTTGTCGGCCAGGTGGATTCGTGCCGGGTCGCCCTTGTCCACGTAGATACGTGTGCCGTACAAGCCCGCCGCGTCGGCCGCCCGGCATGCAGCCTGCAAGTCGTCTGCTTTTCGCACCTGCACGTAGACGGTCAATTCGCTGCCCGCGGCCAATCCCAGTGCCAACTCGCATCGGGGATCGTCCAGCACCACGCAGATTCCTTTCTCCACGCCAAGCTTGCTCAGCACGTTTTGGCTGCGCTTCTGTTCGGCCGCCAAGACACCCGACGCCCCCACAACAAGAACTAAGAATGACAACGTGCAACCGGCTGCTTTCGTTCGACTCATTTTCGTTCTCCTTCGCCCAGGCGTTAGAGGTTTCATGGCTACCGATCTCACAATATAAACCGGGCTGCGGGAAATAGCAATGGCGAGCCGGCCTGGAACCTGTAAAGCCGCGACCAGTGGTCGCGGCTCCCCAAGCGCACCAACCCTTCGGTGGCCCCCGCCCACGGGTCGCGGCTTTACAACAATAAAAAAACGGCGGCCCAACCCGGAGGAGGTGGGCCACCGTTGATGACAAAACCAGCTCTGCCCGCTTACGCTCGGCAAGGAGGCATAATCACTAACTGCCGAGCCTACCCACCGCAACCCGAAGGCTCACAGCACTCCGGCTCGCAGCAGCGGCAACAAGGCACAGGGCAGCATACCGTCACCGGTACCTGCTTGCAGACCACCTTGGGCACGCAACGCGTTACCGTGAAGGCGACCTTTTTGGGCACGCACCGTACCACGTTTATCGTCCGCGTGTAGCATACCGGCTTGCAGACCGTATACGGTACCCGCTTCACGCGCTGCTCCCGCACGATCTTGCAAGTTTTGACCGGCACTTGCTTCGTGCGGCATTCCCTGACCATGCGGCAGACCTTGTAGGTACAGGTCTTCACCCGCTGCTCGGGTACCATCTTGCAGACCTTGTAGGTGCAGGTCTTCACCCGGTTCTCGCGAACCATCCGGCAAACCTTGTACGTACAAGTCTTCACCCGGTTCTCGCGAACCATCCGGCAAACCTTGTACGTACAGGTCTTCACCCGGTTCTCGCGAACCATCCGGCAAACCTTGTACGTGCAGGTCTTCACCCGGTTCTCGCGAACCCATTTGCAGACCTTGTACGTGCAGGTCTTCACCCGCTGCTCGGGCACCATCTTGCAGACGGT
>JAUWJC010000516.1 GCA_030607895.1 Pirellulales bacterium | reverse complement strand
GGGGGGGGGGGCGGGGGTGGGGGGGGGGGGGGCCCACCCCCCCCCCGGGCTAAACCCTGCCGTCAACGAGCCTCCGGCACGGGCCGATTCATGGCCCAATAAATTCCGTTGGTCAGAAGCGTGCGGAATTGGGGTAAGTCGAAGTCGGTTGGGTAGCCCAGCGAGGTGTAGAAAACGCGGGCGCCTTTGCAGTCGCGGGTCCAAGCGACCGGCTCGATCTTGTCGCCGACCGAACCGGTCAACAAGGCCGTGGCCTTCTTGTCGATCGGCTTGACCAGGTAGAGCGGCCCGTTCGAGTGCCACTTCAAGGGCTTCACACCGGCCAGCACTGGATGCTCGGCCGCCTCGGGCACCACGGCCACGTCGAGGCCCGGCTTGGAGGGGCCGTAACCGTGATTGCCGCAACCGAGCACCTCCGGCACGAACTCCCACCACTTCTCGTGTCCGGCGGCCACGTCGCCATGGACCGAAAACGCATGGTTGGCCGTGCGGATACCCACGAGCGGTTTGCCCGCCGCCAGGTGCTTGCGAATCAGGCCGAACTGCTCCGTCGACAACGCTCGGCGTCGGAAGAAAATCACCAACAGGTCGGCCGTCTCGACCGCCTTCTTCATGCCGGGGAACTTGAACGCACTCGGCTCGCCCTCGCCCTCCAGCACCGTGCATTGGCAGCCGTAGCGGTCGTGGAGCATCTTGGCGAAGATGGGAATGGTTCGGGTGGCCTCGTAATTGCTGGGGTCTTCGCTGACAAAAAAGACGATATTCGGCCCTTTATCTGCCTGGGCGTCGGCCGACCGGACCACAAAGCCGACCGCCACGAGCAACGCCAACAACACACTTGAGACTACATTCAACTTCATTGCCGCGACTCCTGTACTTGGGGTAGGAACATGGTGGGTTTGCCTCGTAATCTCGCCGGCCTTGATCATAACATACCCGGCCGAGATAATCCAATCTGCCCTGCTGATTCTTTCCGCGGCCCGTGCAAGGGGGAATTGTAGAACAGAACGGCCATTGTGCCATCCGCGTAGGAATCTCGGCCTCCTGCCACCATGCCAAGAACCGTACAATAGGGTATGCTGAACAAGATGGGTCCGCAACCGGCGGAGTTGGAAACCAGGAAAACCGATTCGATGCGTTGTCGCTTGACAACATGGCTTGCAGTCTTGCTTTTGGCCTTCTTCCAGGCCGGATGCGGTGGGCCGTCCGAGCCGAAGTCAAGTCCGCGAACCAATAGGCCGCAGCGTCGGTCCAAGGCTCGGGCACCCTCCCCACGGCCGGACAAGCGTCAGTTCGACCATGGTTCCCGGCCGACCGGGTCGCGTAAGCATTCGGACGACGTGGGCGCCGATGCGGACAAAACCGGCCGCAAGGAACCGAAGCAGCCAGAGCCCCGCTTGCTGGCCGACCTGCTCTCCCAGCCGGCCGATTCCGCCGCTCGAATGATCCCCAACCTGCCGCGACTGAAGGTGGATGAAACCCGGGCGTCGGCCGAGGGAATCCGCAAGCTTTCCGGGAAGCGATTGACACTGTATACCGACATCCCGTCGAGCAAGGAGATCGATTCGCTGCCGGAGATTCTCGATCGGGCTTTTCCCCAATGGTGCGAGTATTTTAGCATCGATCCGGCCAAGCACGCCGACTGGCGCCTGACCGGTTTCTTAATGAAGGACAAGTCCCGTTTCGAGCGAACCGGCCTGATACCCGACAGTCTGCCGCCGTTTCAGCACGGTTATGCCCGGAACTACGAGTTCTGGCTATACGACCAGCCCAGCGACTACTACCGGCGTCACCTGTTACTGCACGAGGGGACACACTGTTTCATGAACACGCTGCTGGGTGCGTGCGGGCCGCCGTGGTACATGGAGGGTATCGCCGAATTGTTGGGGACCCACCGCTGGGACGAAGGCCGCCTTGAATTGAACCACATGCCGGTTAATCGTGAAGAGGTGTCCATGTGGGGGCGAATCAAAATCATCAAAGAAGCTTTTGCCTCCCGGCAGGCGACGCGTCTGAAAAAGGTGATCGAATATCCTCCGCACGCGCACCTTGAAACTGCCCCTTACGCCTGGTGTTGGGCGGCGGCCGTGCTTATGGATCGGCATCCCCGTTACCAGAAACGTTTTCGACAGCTTCAGAAGAACGTGCTCCGGCCGAACTTCAACGAGTTGTTCTTCAAGGCGTTCGGCGACGACTGGGACCGGTTGACCGACGAATGGCAGGTACTTGTGGGCAACCTGGAATACGGTCACGACATTCGCAAGACGTCCATCGACTTCACGCCGGGCAAGCCGCTTGGGTCGGCCGGTGCCAGCGTGAGGGTGGCTGCCGACCGCGGCTGGCAGAACAGCCGTATTCGGCTCGAATCGGGCAGGACGTATCGGCTCCGCGCTTCCGGACGTTACCAGGTGGCCGAGCGGCCGCGGATTTGGTGGTGCGAGCCGGGCGGGGTTTCCATCCGCTACTACCAGGGTCGACCGCTGGGAATCCTGCTGGCCGCCGTGCATCCCGAAGCCGAAAAAGGGACCAGGTTTAATTTGCCCCCACGGCCCGGAGGGTGCTTCGCACAAATTAAACCTGGTCCCTTTTTCGGCCCCAGCAAGTTTCTCCGACCGATAGTCGTGGGACTCCAAGCCAAGCTGACACCCGATCTGCCGGGAATTCTCTTCTTCAAGATCAACGACTCGGCCGCCGAATTGGGCGACAACGCGGGATCGCTGAACGTCGAGATCAAACGAGATTGACGAATCGCCCGCAGTCGGCCAGAATAGACTCACCAAATATCCACAACAGAATATGGAAGACGCCGCCAAGATGGAAAAAAACCGAATCCTGATTGCCGACGACAACCCGACAAACGTTGAGTTGCTGGAAGCCTACCTCGGCGAGGTGGACTGCCAGGTGGCCGTGGCCGTCGACGGCCGCGACACGCTGGACAAAGTGTCTCATTTCCAGCCGGACCTGATTCTGCTGGACATCATGATGCCCAAGCTTAGCGGTTTCGAGGTCTGCAAAACACTCAAGGGCAATCCGGCCACCAAGGGCATCATGATCCTGATGGTTACCGCGCTCAACGAATTGGGCGATATCGAGCGGGCGGTGGCCGCCGGATGCGACGATTTCCTGAGCAAGCCGGTCAACAAGATCGAACTGCTCAAACGGGTGGAGAACATGCTCAAGCTGCGGCACGTCACCGACGAACTGGAACGTCTGCACCGCTACATCGACGGCATGGAAGACGATACCGGGCCAGGGTAGTGGATAGTGGTCAGTGGATAGTAGACAGTG
>JAUWJC010000209.1 GCA_030607895.1 Pirellulales bacterium | reverse complement strand
CAACTATCAACTCTCAACTCTCAACTATCAACTCTCAACTATCAACTCTCAACTATCAACTCTCAACTATCAACTCTCAACTCTCAACTCTCAACTCCCTAAGGCGCGGCCAGGACCATGGCGATCGACTGACCGCGTTGTGTCTGGTTGAGTACCATGACCGTGGGTTTTGTATCCTTCAGGAACGTTTTACGAACCACGTTGACCGGGCATTGCGGGTCGGGACGTTCGTAGTTGAGCGTGAAGGGGACGCAACTCTTTTCGAGGGCCAATATACTGGCGACCATTTCGACAGCCCCGGTGCCGGCTCCCAGGTTTCCGAAGAAGCTCTTTGGCGCCGTAACCGGCACGTCGCCCAGTGTCTCGCGTATGGCCTGGGCCTCGATAACGTCGTTTTGGACGGTGCCTAGGCCGTCGGCATTGACGTGCCCTATCTCACCCGGTCCAATTCCCGCATTCTGTAGTGCCAGTTTGATTGCGCTGCGGATGGCATCACCCCGCAAAGGCCGGACATCCGCGTACGGCTCGAAGGTAGCGGCAAAACCGAGGATGCGTGCCAGGATATTGGCACCCCGCGCTTCGGCCAGTTGGCGGCGTTCAAGGATGAAAGCCGCGGAGCCTTCGCCGTGGATCATCCCATCGCGGTCGGCGTCGAAGGGGCGACAGGCGGCAGCCGGTTCGTCGAGCCGACCGGACAACTCGAACGACCGGCCGTAGGCCCAAATGAACGGATGGACCCAACAACTGGCCCCGCCGGCGATCATCGCGTCGGCCTGACCACGCTCGATTACCCGAACCGCTTCGGCTATCGCCGACAGGCTCGATATCTCCCGCAGCGTGATCGAGTTGTTTGGGCCGCGGGCGTCATGGGCGATGCCGATATGGCAGGCCGGCATGTTGGGTAAATACTTGAGCATCCAGAGGGGGTACATTTCGGCCATCGACTGCTGGCCCCACCGGCTGAAATCGAATTGGCCGTCGACAACGCAACTCCGAATTGCATCGACCATCTCTCGCAGGTCGCAGGCAATCATGTCGGCCCCGAAGACCACGCCAAGCCGCTCGGGATCGATCGGTCTGGTATCGAGCGCCGCTTGCTGGCAGGCGAAATCGGCCGCCACAAAAGCCAACTGGATATCGCGACTCATCACTTTAAGGCTCTTCCGCGGCCGGACATACTGCTTGGGATCGAAGTCGGATATCTCGCCGCCGATGGGGGCCGGCAGATCGCTATCGCCAAAGACATCCAGCGCCCGAACGCCACTATGGCCTTCCGAGAGCGAGTTCCAGTAAGCCTCGCTTCCGATGCCAATCGGGCTGACCACGCCCATCCCGGTAATAACGATTTCCTGCGAGTGTGCCATATATTCCAGACGAACAGAACCGTTTGATGCTACACTTGATATTATCATAATCGTGTACGCAATGACCCGCTAGAGGGGCTGGGGATTTCTGATTTCTGATTTCTGATTTCTGAAAGCTGAAAACTGATAACTGATAACTGATAACTGAAAAACTACCATGCGAACTGCCATCGGGGCCATCCTGATTACGCTATTCTGTGTGCTGCCCGCCCGGGCTGAACTGCCGGTCGACTGGATGGTGAGCCTGACACTCCCCGGCCATGAGATCGAGGGCGCACCGCTGGCCTGGGACAGTGAGGAAGTACACCTTCTGGGTCGCGACGGACGGCTCTGGCAGTTCGATCCCGACGAAGCGTCCGACTACCGCAAAACATCCAATCGGTTCCGGCCCTACTCGGTCTCGGAGTTACGGGCGGAGTTGCTGCGGGAGTTGGGGCGAAGCTTCCAGGTCACCGGGACCGGCCATTACCTGGTTGCCCATCCGCGGGGAAGACGCGACCAGTGGGCTCAGCGGTTCGAAGACCTCTACCGGTCGTTCCTCCAGTATTTCTCTGTCCGCGGTTTCAGGCCGGCCAAACCGCCCTTCCTGTTAATCGCCGTCGTCTGCCACAACCAGGAGGAGTTCTACCGGCTTTCGGCCAGGCAGGGACTGCCGACCGTGCCCGGCGTGTTGGGGTGGTACGCGCACGGCTCGAACCGGATATTCCTCTACGACATGGGTGGTGGAAACGACAATGCGAACGACTGGAAACAAAACGCATCGATCGCCATCCACGAAGCCACGCACCAGATGGCCTTTAACACGGGCATCCACAGCCGCTACGTGCCCACGCCGGTTTGGGTTGCCGAGGGACTGGCCACCAACTTCGAAGCACCCGGCGTATATGACTCGCGAAATCATCCAACGCGAGACGATCGGAGCAATCGCGGGCGGTTCGAGGTATTCAAGCAGTCGCTGGCTCCGCAACACAAGCCGGAACTGCTGGCCGGGCTGGTTGCCTCCGACCAGCTTTTTCGCGTTTCTCCGGGAGCGGCCTACGCGGAAGCCTGGGCCCTTACCTTCTATTTGCTCGAGACACAACCGCGCAAATACGCCGATTACCTGAAACGGACAGTCCAACGGCCGCCGTTTATGGACTACACCGCGGCCGAACGAGTCGCCGACTTCACGGCCGTCTTCGGCAGCGACTGGCGAATGCTCGAAGCACGGTTCTTGCGGTTCATGGCGGGAGTCAGGTGAGCCGGCCGTCATCACCAAGACAATCGTTACCACCGAACCGCAACTTTGACCCTATCCGGGGCGTGGCGTATAGAAATATAGGTACGTCTTGCTCCGTTTTTGTTGCAAGGCGATGCCGAGACGGGGGTGCTGCGCTTATGGAGCGCAAGCGACCCACGCATCTTGCATATTTCACAGACTCGGCAACCATGGAAGACCCGACCTCCTCAACACCGGATGGCCAAAACCGGACCGAAGAACTGGCCCGCCTGCTAAAGCAGCAGCGCGGTTCGGTCGAACAGTTTCTGGCCGTGCAGCGGGAGCGGCTGGACCGGGCCGACTCGGACCTGGCCGATCGGGTCCGGCACCGGCAAGGCGAGCTTGACCGGCGCCGGTCGCAGATCGAGGCCGCCGAAGCAAAACTCCAGCACGATCTGAAGGCCCTTGCCCTGGCCCAAGACCAGCATCAGTTGGAGTTGGAGCAGCTAAGCACGCAGCGGGAGCAAGTGGAGCAGAAGCAAATCGAACTGGAGAAGCAGCGGGAGGAGTTGGCCGCCAGGCGTGTTCATACCGAGGGCCAGCGCCGCCGCATCGCTCGCGAGTTCAGCGCGCGGCAAGCAGCCCATCGCAAGGAACTGGACCGACGCCAGGCCGAGATCGACGATTTGGCCACCACGCAGTTGGCACGGCTAAACGCACAGTTGGCCGATGTTACCCGCCAGCGCGGCCAACTCCGACAAGAACTGGCCGAGGCGCCACAAACGTCAGGTGGCGACGGCACCGATTCGGACGAAGACTACCAGCGGCTGTACGAGATGGCGCTGGACGACATCCGCGAGTTGAAAGCCCAGAACGAGGAGCAGAAGAAACAACT
Source organism: Pirellulales bacterium (assembly GCA_030607895.1). Taxonomy (GTDB): domain Bacteria; phylum Planctomycetota; class Planctomycetia; order Pirellulales; family Thermoguttaceae; genus JAUWJC01. The sequence goes on along the minus strand of JAUWJC010000209.1, from coordinate 3,722 downwards.
CGCCGGGGCTTGCACCAGCGGGGCGGCCGCCGCCGCGAATCTGGGCGGAGCCCTCGACTGGGAAGCACAGAAACGACGGATACTGGCCGCCTTGGAATCCGACTTCGATCAAAACGACGAGCAATCCGCTGGGGAACGACTGAAAATCGAACGAGTAATCCGGACCACCGAGCAGGCCCTGGCAGCCAAGCAGCAGGAAATCGCCCGGCTGCAAAAACAGTTCGACGAGCAAGCTGCCGGAGCCGAGTCGACGGCTCAAGAACACGCCGCGGCCGGCGAAATACTCGACAACAACGAAGTCGTCCAAAAGGAACGCGCGGCACTCTCACGCTTGCAAGAGGAGATACAGGAAAAACTCCGAAAGGCCGAAGTCGAAATCTCCATCGAACGCGCCAAGATCGCCCGGGAGCGGGCGGAAATCGAGGAGAAGCTACGGGTGATCGGAAAGAAACAGACAAACGAGGAGATAGAAGCGGGCAGCCCGGCCGACTCCAACAAGCCGGCCCGCGGCCGCTGGCTTGCACATCTGGGGATCAAGGACATCGAGGACTGACCGAAAAAGGGACCAGGTTTAATTTGTGCGAAGCACCCTTCGGGCCGTGCCGGCAAATTAAACCTGGTCCCTTTTTCGGTCTCAGTTCTCCGGCCTGGAGGCCGTCGCCTTCTCATAAAACTCTATCAAAAACTTCAGATTGCAGTGGGCATAAGGCTCGTCGCAGGCGGGAGTGTGCCTGCCCGCGTCGGCGAACCAGATGTCGAGTGTCTCGGGCGCGAAGACCGCGTCGTGTAGATTCGATCGCATGGCGACGGGCCGTTTGATAATTTCGATCATCGTGCGGATATCTATCTTGCCGTAGTGTTCATGGAGTCGCCGGCCGAGGACCTGGGCCCTGTTGCCGCCGGAGACAAACACCGCATCTTCGGGGACCGGTGGCAGCAACTCGTGCTGTTGCCCGGGCCGAAGAACGGTTAGCTTCCGCCCAAAGGCGTGAACCGCCGCCATCGCCCGGGATTTGTCGCTTAGCACGTAGAAGTATTCACACGTCCGCGGCGAGGTGCGGAGGATTTCCAGGGCTTCCTCCACGGTAGAGGCTCGCTCCATGATGTCTCGCAACAGGAAGCTCATGGGCAGGCCGTCCCAATCGCCCTCGCCCCGCCCGCCCATCTCGCCAACGGCCAAACCCTTCTCGTTCATGGCCGTTACCGTGCCGATAAAACCGGCGTAACCCTGGCTCAACCAGCGGTGACGGCCCTCGGGCATGAAGACAATCAGGACTGCCGCCCCTTGAAGGTTGATGTCGCGCATGTAGTCCAATACGCGGGCGTGAACGACCGTCCCGTCCGCGGTGGCCTTTCCCCGCACGGCAACACCGCTGCAATGGAACCGTTCGGGAAACAGGTTGGCGTAACGGCCCTCTTGCGTCGACCCGCCGCCGGCCGCCGAAAGTGCGTCGCACTCCGCCAGGAACCGCTTGGGGATGTGTGGCAAGGTCCTCTTTTCAATCTCGCGCATTCGGTCCAGGAACCACGCGCCCGAGTGGATGCTGTCGGCGCCGCCCACCAGGTAGAGGACCCTTTCCACGAGCAACCTGGCCTTCTTACGCAGTAGAACACCATGGGCAGTCCCCATTTGCTCGGGCGTGCCGGCCACCATCAGGATGGTCTTCCCCTGCTGGCGGCAGAGCAAGCCGTGCCCGCCGGGGTCGCGGGCCGATATCTCGATCGGCTCGGACTCTTGGGCCAAAGCCGCGACGTGGCCGAAGATCGATACCGCCAGAAGACAACGCACGAAAACACGACGCGAAGTCAACACCGCTGTAAATGAGACGAATGCCGTCACTGTACGTGCTCCATGGCGAAGTTGAACATGGCCCCGAATATCCGGTACAGGTGCGATGCTTCCACCTCCTTGCGGGACCGGCCGGCGGGAGGTTCAAACAGGGCGTCGTTGGCAACCGTGTTTATCCGCCAGACGCGGAACTCGACCGATCCGCGAGCGTCCTTAAAGTCGAACGTCGCTCGCCGCAGTGTCTCTCCGTCGGCCTGAAGGACCAAGCGAACGGTTCCCTTGATCTTCCTGTCTCGAGCGGCTATCCGCACCGCCGGCGTCCCATCGGCGGCCGTGTCGTCACTGACGCCGATCAACCGATCGAGAACTGACGGCGTGAGTGCGGCGGCACCCAGCACTCCCGCGGCCATCCGCAGCTTCAACAGGTGGTTCGGATCGACGGTCGCCAGGGGGTCGCTCGGCTGGCCGTCATGGTTCTTCACTCCGAGAAACACAGTGTCCTTGACCGACGTCATCCAGGGATAGCCGCACTGGCCCAATGCCACTTCGCCGATCTGGGGGACCCGGGCCTCGAGCCTGAACTTGTGGTGCGAACCGCGAATGTACCTCAACCGCGATTTGAACGTCTCGCCGTCGCCAAGCACCACCGACAAGTCAAGATCGACGAAGTGGCATCGGCCGTCCTCGGGCGGCGAAGTCGCAAGGGCGGCAAGCTGCCGCACTAAGCCGATGACGGTCTGCATGGGACTACGGCCGGCGGAAGTTGGCGGCTTGACCGCGGCCCCCTCGGGCATGTCCTGCTCGAAGAACCGGGCGGTTGTCTCCATCACCCTTGCCAGCGCGGCCATCGCCGTATAGTGACCAAGCCCTTCGAGCCAAACGACCTTGTCTGAAATACCCAACGCGGCAGCCAGCTTCTCCGTGCATGGCTTGGGAATCACGTGGTCTTCGGCGGCGTTAATCATCAACACTTTTCCGGCACGCGCCCGGGCACGAAGCTTGTCTGCATTCCCGAGCGGGTCGACCGCGGCTATCGTCCGTGCCAATTCGGCCTGCTGTGCGGGTGTCAGGCTCTTGATTAGCTTGCTGAGTTCCCGGGTTTCTCGGGCGTGATGGATGATCGTCGGCAAGTCGCCGCCTGCCAGGATAAGCACTGCCCGGGAGAGGCGGGGCTCGCTCTCGGCCGCCGTCGCGGCGACTATGCCGCCAAGGCTGATGCCGGTAATGCCGATCCGCTTGGGATCGACTTCCGGGCGGGATGCCAGCAGATCGACCGTCCGACGCACGTCTTGCACTCCCTGCGGCATGGTATCCAACAACAGCCTGGGGGCTTCCAGCAGCGCCCTCGGGCCGCCGGGAAGACTACGCTCGCCGTAGTACGGCAGCTTGAACATCACCGCCGGAATGCCACGCGACGCCAACAGCGAGCAGGTCATGTGCACCAACTCGTAGTTGCCCGCAAGGATGTGCAAACAAATTACCGCGGGCCGCTTCGGAGCCCCCGGTTTGATGCTCTTGGGGAGATAGTAATCGGCCGGAATCGTGTTGTTCTGCTCGACCGGAGTGACAACCGGCGCCGGGTACGTCAACCGATACACCCGATAGGCGTCGCTCTCCGAGAGCAGCTTCATCCTGTAGCTGAACGGACTGCCGTTGAAGGTTCGCGACACCGAGATAACCTGCGTGCTCTCGCCCGCGGTGCAAAACGCCGCCGATTGCACTACGAGGAAAGTCCCGAGCAGAATCGCCGCGAACGTCAGTCTAACGGGTGCGTTCATGTGTGGCCTTGGGTGTATGCCCGTATATCGTATCTTCAAACAGCTTCCTGGCAATTCCTCCCGGTTGTCCCACTAAATGTTGACCGAGATTGTAGGGTGGGTCGAGGTACGAGACCCACGTTCTTGTCAGTTCTTCCCGCGTGGGTCTCGTACCT
>JAUWJC010000008.1 GCA_030607895.1 Pirellulales bacterium | reverse complement strand
TCCGATCACCACACCCCGGCACCACTAGGCGTCGGCGTCTTTCGGGTTTTGCTGGATTGCTTTGCCGAGTTCGGCCAGGGCTTTGTCCATATTGCCCAGCACGCGGCAGTAGACGCCCATTCGGGCGTAGTAGGCGCCGGCGTTTTTCGGATTGAGCCGGATCGCACTGCCAAGATCGGCCACGGCCTTGTCCAACTCGCCCTGGCTGCTGTAGGCAATCGCCCGATTCGAGTAGGCTTCCACGTGCCGGGGGTTCAGCCGGATCGCTTCGCTCAGGTCGGCGACGGACTTGTCGGTCTCGCCCTTGGTGCCGTGAGCGATTCCCCGGTTGAAGTAAGGCTCGGCGTACTTGGGGTTTAGCTCGATCGCCTTGTTGTAATCGGCGATAGCTTTGTCCAGGAGTCCCCGGTCGGCATGGACGATTCCCCGGTTGTTGTAGGCCTCGGCGAACCGCGGATCGAGCCGGATGGCCTCGGTCAAGTCGGCAAAAGCCTTTTCGTAGTCGCCCAGGTTGCAGTAGGTGATCGCCCGGCTGTTGTAGGCCTCGGCGAATTTCGGGTCGAGGCGGATTGCCTCGGCAAAGCCGGCGACGGCCTTGTCAAACCGGCCCTTCTCGTCCAAGGCGACGGCCTGGTCGTATTGAGCCTTTGCCTGCTTGTCGACCGGCCTCGTCTCTTCTGTTTGCTCACTGCCCGCACGGCGAAGGTGCCTGGCGAGAATCCATCCGGTGATTGTCTCCTGGTCTTTTTGGACGGCCACGCCCACCCAGTTTCCCCGTACGGCGGTGGCGACCAGTTCGGTTTCCGGTTGGATTGTCAGGAGTGTTTCTTTTCCTTTCATCAGGGGGGTAGGCCCAACTGTCACAACCTTGTCGCCTGTGCGAATTGGCGCTTCCAACGCTCTGCCGGGCTGTACGTTACCCAGTACACTTGCGACGGCCAGAGGAATCGCTACGCAAATTGACAGACGGTTGAGCATCGCTCGATCTCCTTCCGCGGAATCGGAACTCCAACTCACAACCACCGGGCGTTTTCTGCCTGTTCGGAGCTTGACCGTGGTGGGGACACCACGGCTCCGCTAGGTGTACATTCCTCACAATAGCCGGCGTCGGAAACTTGCACAAGACACACGGATACCGAACATACCGATTGCGCAGTTTGCGCAAACCGCAACGGTTTCAAGACAGACGGCAGGAGTGCCAGGTCTAAGGTAGTCTTGAGAATATGACGGAAATGGGGTAAACATGGATATAGTGGCTCCACGCGAAATGACGACGAAATGCGGTGGTTGCGCCCCCGTGCAGGCGCGAATCCGTGCAAAACGGTAGACGACCGTCTTGCGGTCCAACAAACAGAAGACCTGGCAGCACCAGCATGAGTACGGAGCAACCCCTCGATTCTGATCTGATCGAACAGACCAAGCAACAGATCCGCGCCCTGGTGGGCGAGATTGCCCAGCTATCGAAGTCGGACATGGCGCCGCAGGAATTCTATGGCGAGTTCCTCACGCGGGTCGTCTCGTCCTTGGCGGCGATTGGGGGAGCCGTTTGGACCACGGAGGACGAGGGTCGGCTGACCCTGCAATACAAGATCAATATCGAGCAGACCCACCTGGGCGAAAGTGAAGAGAGCCAGAAGCGCCACAGCCGGCTTCTGTACAAGGTGCTGGCCGACGGCGAGGCCGTGCTGGTGCCGCCTCACTCGGGCGGAGGCGAGGAGGACGAGGCGGGCAACCCAACCGACTTCCTACTGCTGCTCGGTCCGTTGAAGACTGATCTTGAGATTGTGGGCGTGGTGGAGATTTTCCAGCGGCCCGATGCCGGAATCAACACGCAAAAAGGCTATCTCCGCTTTCTGTTGCAGATGTGCGATCTGGCGGCCGACTTTGTAAAGAGCCGGCAGCTTCGCCACTTCTCCGACCGCCAGATACTCTGGACCCAGTTGGAGGAGTTTACCCGGGTCGTACACGCCAGCCTCGAGCCACGGCAGACCGCCTACGTCATAGCCAACGAGGGCCGGCGGCTAATCGAGTGCGACCGGCTCAGCGTGGCTATCCGCAAGGGTGACAAGTGCCTGATCGAGGCGGTCAGCGGCCAGGACCTGTTCGACAAACGGTCCAACACGGTCCGGCTGCTGGGACGATTGGCCTCGGCGGTAGTGGCCACGGGCGACCCGGTCTGGTACTCCGGCGACACGAGCGACATGGCGCCACAGGTCGAAGAGGCCGTCGAGGAATACGTCGACGAGTCGCACTCCAAGACCGTGGCCGTGCTTCCACTGAAACGGCCACCGAGCGAAGAGGAAGAGGAACCCGGCAAGCAGGAAGAGCCGGAAGCACCGATCGGAGCACTGATCGTCGAGCAGATCGAAGACAGCCGCGTCCCGGACACGATGCTACAGCGCGTGGACGTGGTCTGCCGGCACAGTTGCACGGCATTGGCCAACTCGATGGAACATCAGAACTTGTTCCTCATGCCTTTGTGGCGAGCGTTGGGAAAGACCAAGTGGGTTTTCAGGGCACGGACGTTACCCAAGACACTGGCCATAACGGGCGTGGTCGTGGCGCTGTTGTTGACCCTCTGCTTCTGGCCGGCCGATTTCGAATTGCAGGCCAAAGGTTCACTGGAACCCGTCCTGCGGAGCGACGTCTTCGCCAGAATCGATGGAGTGGTGACCAAATTGGACGTCAAGCACGGCGACGTGGTCGAGAAGGGCCAACTGCTGGCCGAGCTGCGCAACACCGACCTGGACGTGGCCATTACCGATATCTTGGGTCAACGCAAGACCACGCATGAACAGATACTCGCCATTCAGCGTTCGCTCCTGGCAGCCGAAAAACGCATGAGCATCGAAGAACAGAATCGGCTGCTGGGCGAACTGCTGGCGCTGAAGCAGAAGAAGGACAGCCTCGACGCCCAGTGGGAGTTGTATCGCACGAAGAAAGATGAGTTGAGGGTGACCAGTCCACGCCGCGGTCAGATTATCACCTGGGACCTGTACGACCGGCTGATTCACCGGCCGGTTCAGCGGGGACAGGTGCTCATGCGAGTGGCCGATCCGGAGGGACCCTGGCAACTGGAACTCCGGATGCCCGAAGATCGTATGGGATATATCGTTCAGGCCCAAAACGAGTTGGGTAAGGACCTCGATGCAGAGTTTATTTTGGCCACCGATCCGGATTTCGAAATGGTGGGCAAGATCAAGGAAATCCATCTTGGCGCGGAAGTCCGTGGCGACGAGGGAAACACGGTGCTAATCAAGGTCCAGATCGACAAGAACGAACTGCCGCACGCTCCCCGAGCGGGCGCGACAGTCACCGCGAAGGTCCGCTGCGGCCACCGTTCGATTGGGTATGTCTGGTTCCACGACCTGTTGGCTTTCATTCACTCGAAGATACTGTTTCGCTTCTAGAGTTGTAGGGTGGGCACTGCCCACCGACACGCGACATGCCGTGGTGGGCAATGCCCACCCTACGGTCAACCTAACCGGGCCGACACGGCCCGGCTCTAAGAAAGGGTTGCTGTCATGGAAGTTTCTCTTGTTACCCTGAGTACCGTGCTCGCATTGACCGTGGCCCAGGCAGGTTCCGCCGCCAAGGCACCGGCCAAGTCGGTGACGGTCTCACACTGCCTGGTGACGCTGATCGAAGAAGCGCAAGTGCCGGCCGAGGAAGCGGGCGTACTGGTGGAAGTGAACGCCCGGGAAGGACAGCAAGTGCAGGCTGCCGATCCGTTGGCTCGGATCGACGACAGCCGCGCGCTGATGCAGCATCGGGTGGCCCAACTGGAGTTGAAAGTCGCCCACGAAAAGGCGGCCAACGACATCAACGTCCGCTATGCCACGGCGGCGTCGAAGGTGGCGGAAGCGGAATACCAGCAGGCGGTGGACGCCAACCAGAAAGTGTCCGGTTCCGTTCCGCTGGCTGAAGTGCGGCGGTTGCTATTGACCCACAACCGGTCCGAGTTGCAGATCGAGCAGGCCAAACTCGACCTGCGTGTGAGTGGCTTGGAGGCCCAGGTCCGCCAGGCCGAGGTCGAAGCGGCCCTGGAGAACGTCGGACGCCGGCACATTACGGCACCGCTGGACGGCGAAGTGGTCAGAATCTATCGTCATGCGGGCGAGTGGGTCCAGCCGGGCGATCCGGTGATGCACGTGATGAGGATGGACCGGCTGAAGATCGAGGGATTCCTCAACGCAAAAGACTACTCGCAAGCCGAAATCGACGGTCGCCTCATTACGGCGACAGTCGAGTTGGCCCGCGGCCGCCGAGAGACATTTCAAGGCAAAGTGGTGTTTGTCAGCCCACTGGTCGAGGCCGGCGGCGAGTTCCGCGTTTGGGCCGAGGTGCTCAATCGACAGCAAAACGATGACTGGTTACTCAGTCCGGGTCTTGCGGCGGAAATGACCATCCATTTGAAATGATCAGTAATCAGTTGTCAGTAATCAGTTGTCAGTAATCAGTTGCACTCGGTCCCAAGTTCTGCTTGGGACCGCATGGTACTGCTGGGAACCAGGTTATAAGTTGCGAAGCCGCAAGCGGCTTGTTCGGGCGCCATTGGCCACTGATCACTGACCACTATCCACTGGCCACTAACCACTAACCACTGGCCACTAATCAATGCCCACGTTGTCCGACAGCCTGGTATCGAGTTCCGGCCGGAGACTACCCATCCGGAAGCGGCCCGATCTGTCGGCGCGCAAGCAGCAGTATCTGGGGCAATCCTACTGGGTGGTAAAGGAGCCGGTGGGGCTGAACTACTTCCGCTTTCAGGAAGAGGAATACGCCATCCTCCAGATGATCGACGGCCAGACCAGCCTGGACGAGATCAAGGAGCGGTTCGAGGCCGAATTCCCCCCGCAAAAAATTACCCCTCGAAGAGTTGCAGCAGTTCCTCGGAATGCTCCATCGCAGCGGGCTGGTGATTGCCGGCGTGCCCGGCCAGGGGCAGCAGCTTCGCAAGCGCCGCGACGACCGGCGACGCAAAGAACTGCTCGGTGCAATGACCAACATCCTTTGCATCCGCTTCAAGGGTTTCGATCCCGAACGGGTGCTCAATTGGTTGTATCCCCGCGTGTGGTGGTTGTTCTCGCCGATGATGGTGGCCTTCTGCGTGGCGCTATGCTTGTCGGCGCTGACGCTGATCCTGATCCAGTTCGACGTCTTCCAGTCGAAGCTACCCGGCTTCTACCAGTTCTTCAGCCCAACCAACGCCCTTTGGCTGGCGGTCATGCTTGGGGCGACGAAGGTCTTGCACGAGTTTGGGCACGGGCTGACCTGCAAACACTTCGGGGGCGAATGCCACGAGATGGGCGTCATGATCCTCGTGCTTACGCCCTGCCTGTATTGCAATGTCTCCGACTCGTGGATGTTACCCAACAAGTGGCATCGGGCGGCCATCGGCGCGGCCGGAATGTTCATCGAGGTAACCATCGCCGCCGCATGCACGTTCATTTGGTGGTTCACCGAGCCGGGGTTGTTGAACAACCTCTGCCTGAACGTGATATTCATCTCGTCGGTAAGCACGATCCTTTTCAACGCCAACCCGCTGTTGCGCTACGATGGCTACTACATCCTGTCCGATATCACCGAAATCCCCAACCTGCGGCAGAAAGCTACTTCCATTCTCAGCCGTAAGATGGGCTACTGGTTCCTCGGGTTGGAACCGCCCGAAGACCCCTTCCTGCCCAAGCGCAATCAAATCTTCTTCGTGCTATACTCGATTGCCGCGGTAATCTATCGCTGGTTCATATTGGCGTCGATTCTTTGGTTCCTTTACCAGGTTTTCAAACCCTACCGCCTGCAAATCATTAGCCAGGCGATTGTGGCGATGTCGCTTTACGGGCTGGTGGGTATGCCGCTTTACAAATTGGGTAAGTTCTTCTATGTGCCCGGGAGGTTGGATAAAGTGAAAAAACCGCGGATGTACGCCAGCCTGGCGGGCCTGGCAATTGTTGTCTCGGCGTTTGTGTTCATCCCGCTGCCCTACAACGTGATCTGTACGTTGGAGATACAGGCGCGCGATGCCACGGCGGTTTACGTCGACGTGGCCGGCCGGCTCGATGAAATCAACGTTACGCCGGGCGACACGGTTGATAATGGCTTGCAGCTTGCCAAGCTCGGCAACATCGATATCGACCTGGAAATCACCCGACTTGCCGGCACCCGGAACCAGTACCAGATACAGTTGAAAAGCCTACTACGTCAACGCTTCCACGATCGTCAGGCGGGAGCCGAAATCCCACAAGTCCGCGAGGCGCTTGAAACTGTCGAGAGCCAACTCCAGCAGAAGCAGGCCGATCAGAAGCGGCTTGCGCTGGTGGCGCCCATCGCCGGCACCGTCTTGCCCCCGCCCGAAACCCCAAGCCGCGAAAACCCCGGCGGCCAGTTGTCCGGTTGGTCGGGTACGCCGCTGGAGCGCAAAAACCTGGGCTGCTTTCTCGAAGAGAGCACGCTCTTCTGCCAGATAGGCGATCCGAAGCGGATGGAGGCGATCCTCGTTATCGACCAGGCCGATATCGAGTTCGTTCGCAAGGGCCAAGAGGTGGAGATCAAGCTCGACGAACTGCCGCACGAAACGCTTGGCGGCCGGATCGACGAAATCGCCAAGGTGGAACTGGAAATCAGCCCCCAACGGCTCTCGACCAAGGCGGGCGGCGAACTGCCCCCCAAGACCGATCAGGCGGGCGTCGAGCGTCCACAAAGCACGTCCTACCAGGCCCGAGTTGCACTAGACGACCCCGAGGGTTTCCTTCGCTTGGGACTGCGCGGCCGAGCAAAAATCCATACCCCCTGGCAACCCATGGCAACCCGCGCCTGGCGATTCGTCAGCCAGACGATTAACTTCAAGTTGTAGCGGTAACAGGAAGTGACGACGACACGGTTTGTCAACCCCACGCCCTCCAATCAACAATCTCGTGACGAAGCTCTGCTTCGTCACGCACGGCACGGAGGCTCTGCCTTCTGGATCGATCGTGAGTGCTTGCAACATGGTTGGTTGAAACTGAAGGAAGCAGGGCTTCCGAACCTTGCGTTCCCAAGCAGAGCTTGGGAACGAGGTGGCGTCGGACGGGTTCGACGAATGTTTACGGCGCGGCTTGTCAACCCCACGCTTCCCAATCCGGCAGGTTGCCGTCTGCGTCCAGCGGCAGGTCGCGAAGCTCGCCGAGCACTTCCAGATCGTCGCGGCGTCGGGCTTCGTCGAGATAGGCGGCCGAGCACTCGACTTCGGCCAACTCCAGGGTGTTGGCAATCCAGAGGATCTTGGCCTCCGGCGGCTCGACCAGCCCGACGGTGCTCAATGCCACGTCGAGAATCTCGCGGTCGGTGTCGTAGTCGAGCGGTTTCATGCTGGCCGAAGGCTGGTTGGCGGTGAGGACGTTGATTCGGGTGGCTTTGAAATCCGCCTCGCGCAACAGGCTCGTTTTGCAGAACTCCGACAAGCCGATGCCGACCGCGTTGCCGTGCGTTTCGGGTGTCAGCCCCCTAATCGCGATCCGCTTGACTTTTGGGAACTCGCCGTCGATGGCCCGGTGGTCGTTGAACTTGCGGCCCACTACGTTCGTGTCCATGCCGGTGCCGCTGATGTTCTTGCCGATCCTGTCGATCAATAGCAAGTCCACCCGGTCGAACGGCAGCTTGGGCATCCACTTCTTGGCCAGGACAAGAAGTTCCTTTTCGCGGGTCTCAAAATCCTCGGGTGCTACGGCCTCCAACAACGCGGTCTGCTCGTAGGCGTTTTCGACGATGGCCAGTCCGGCCAGTATGTGACACTTCCGCAGCACTTCGCCCACCACGCTGCGAATGATCTGCCCAAAACTGTAGTCATGGATCGCCCGATGATAGACCTCCGCCCCGTTGTGTTTACCCAGCCCGATGAGCATCATCTTCATCAGGCCGCTCTCGATATCGCCGGTGAACCGGGTGTGCGGTTTGATGCGATTGACGACCAGCACGTGATCGGCCTGGTAGGCGTGCCGGTCGAAATGGACGGGGAACCCTTCGGCCGTCTGGCAAACGACGACCGTCTCCATGCTGGAGCGGATCGGGCACCCGACGAATTGCTCGGTCACGCCGTACGACTCGATCACCTGCCGCTGACCCTCCGCGGTTCCGCCGCCGTGACTACCCATGGCCGGCACCACGAACGGCCGAGCCCCCAGCCCCTTCAAATGCTCGACAACTGCCCGGATAATCACGTGAATCCGAGAAATCCCCCGACTGCCCGCGGTAACGGCCACCGTTTGGTTGGGTGCAACCTTCTTATCTAGTTCCAGGCTGGCCAACTGGGCGCACACCTCTTTGGGCAAGTCGTCCACTCGTGATGCTTCAAACGTTTGGCGGAGGCGAAAGATTTTCGGGTAGCTCGACATGGCTCGAACTCTATGGGGCCGAAAAAGGGACCAGGTTTAATTTGTGCGAAGCACCCTCCGGGCCGTTCCGGCAAATTAAACCTAGTCCCTTTTTCGGCCTATCAGGGCGGATGGAATTATACATTCTATCGGATCGCCTTGAGTTGATCCATTGGGTACCGGCCAAACCGAAGGCCGAGAAAATCGCCCCAGGCACTACTGGCGAAGTCGGTCGGATGTACATAACGCATTGTGTGACAACAGGTTGCAGCCTACCTTGCGGTCGCGTCCGGCGTCCCGTTTTTCGGTAAGTCGATCTGGCACTGGCCCTACTTTGTCACTAGAATACCCCGCCCATCAAGCAACAAAGGAGGTATTCCATGGCTACCGCCACACAACGCACGGAGCCGCGTACGCTCACGAAGCATCTGGATTCGCAGCCGGCGGCTGCACCAAAACGGCGTCGATGGCTCTTTGCCGCAATCGCCACGGCCGGGCTTCTGGGAGCACTTGTCTGCTTTCTGCCGAGCATCGTTGCCCATAGTCCGATCTCCGGCTGGATAGTGGCCGCGGTCGCCGGCGACCTGAACGGAAAGGTGACGGCCGATTCCATCTCGCTGGGCTGGTTCTCGCCAATTGGGTTGGCCGACGTTGAGATCCGCGACCCCGAAGACGAACTGATATTGAAGACACCTCAAGTGTCGGGCGATAAGTCGCTCATGTCGGTTCTGTGGAACATCGCCCGACCGGGGCGATTCCGTATCGAGGAACCACGGCTAAACGTCGTCCTTTATGAAAACGGCAGCAATTTGGAGGACGTGCTGGCCGCCTATCTTGCACCAAGCGACGAGCCGCCGGCCGAGTTGGACTTGGGGCTTGAGATCGTCGACGGGCAGGTCACCATTTCGGATCAAAGCACCCAGCGGACCTGGCAAATCGAAAAACTCCAACTCGCGTTGAGCATGTCGATCGAGGGCAGCAGGCCGCTCGAGTTGCAGGCATCCGGTGTCGTTGCCGACCGCAAGCCGAAAAAGGGACCAGGTTTAATTTGTGCGAAGCACCCTCCGGGCCGTTCCGGAAAATTAAACGTGGGCCCTTTTTCGGCCCCGGGCAGCTTCGAGGTTGCCCTGAAAATGCCCTTGGGCGACCAGAACGAGCCGGCCTCGGAAAAAAACCCGCCGGCCGACAAGACGCCGACCACCGGCAGCCTATTGACCATCAAGACCGACGCCGTGCCGCTGGAGATATTCGAGTTGTTGTCCACGCGACTGGACCAACCGGACATGCACCTGGCCGGCCGGCTTTCTTCGGACGCCAAGGTGGAATGGGGTGACGGACCCGGCGAGAAACTGTCGGTTCAGGCCACCGCCACGGCCGACGATTTCCTGTTGTCCGCACCGGTGTTGGGGGAAGATCGGGTTCAACTCAAGCGGCTGAAGACGGCCTGCAAGATCGTCGCCCAGAAGCATCGCCTCGACGTCGGCCGGTTGGATGTCGATTCCGACCTGGGAAAGGCATCGTTGGCCGGCAGCTTCCAGTTGGGCCATGCAAACGGCGGCGAGTTGCTCGCGTCGCTACCCAGGCAGACGTATGAGTTCAAGGGCAAGGTCGATCTGGCTCGGCTGGCCGCCATGTTGCCGGGTACGCTTCACATTCACCAGGGAACGCAGGTAACTGCCGGCCAGTTAAAGCTGGCACTTGCGAGTCGCTCGACCGAGCGGGGAATGGTTTGGCAGGGGCGGATCGAGACGAGCGACCTGACCGCGCTCAGGCGCGGCAAGGAGTTGGTCTGGCAGCAGCCGATCTTGATTACCTTGGCCGCCCACGAAACCGAGCAGGGGCTGTTGGTCGAGAACCTGAAATGCGAGTCGCACTTCCTGAAGATTCACGCCACCGGGACGCCGCAAAACCTGTCGGCCTCGGCCAGCTTCGACTTGGATCGACTGGCCCAACGGCTGGGCGGCTTTGTCGACCTTGGCGGGGTGCGAATGGCAGGCCAGGGTTGGGCTAACCTCAATTGGAAACGGTCCAAGCAACAAATCTTCGAAGCCGACGCCGAACTGCAAGTACGCGATTTGCAACTTGCCGTCGCGAATCGGCCGGCCTGGGAAGAAGAGAACTTGCTGATCTTCCTCTCCGGGACCGGTCGGACCGATTTCGGAGTCGACACCCGGCTTGATACGGCCAAGTTCGAGATCCGGTCCGGGCAGGAACAGATCACGGCGCGAATTACCGAACCGGTATTGGACTTCCGCCGCGGCGGGCGGTGGCCCGTCGCACTGAAAGCCAAAGGCGACCTGGCCCGATGGACCCGACGCGCCCGGGCTTGGATCGCGAAAAAGGGACCAGGTTTAATTTGTGCGAAGCACCCTCCGGGCCGTTCCGGCAAATTAAACCTGGTCCCTTTTTCGGCCTGGAAACTGAACGGCACCTACGATCTGCACGTTCAGGGAACCGGCTCGGCGTCGAGCGTCGAGATTCGGCAGGCACGATGCGGTCTGCGGCAGCTTGGCGTCTCGACGGATGGACTGAATATCGTCGAGCCAACGACCGAACTCACGCTTGCCGGCCGCTGGGACCGTTCGGCCCGCCGACTGCTGGTCAAAACGGCCACTCTGGCCAGCCGCACCGTGTCGGTTCGGGCCGACGACGTCATGTTCGGCATGCCCGAAAACGACCGCTTCGAACTGGCAGGCGACTTGCGCTACGAGGGCGACCTCCAGCGCTTGCAGGGGTGGATCATCGACCCGGCCGAACCGCCCACGTGGAAAATCGCCGGGCGGTTTTCGGGCAACGGGCGACTCAAGCAAACGACCGGCACCACAACCGGGAAACTCGATGCGACGATCAGCAACCTCACGGTGGTGGGTGATGCGGGCAAGCAGTATCGCGAGAAGCAGGTACGGCTTACAACCGCCGGCGTGTATCAGCACCAGGCCCGGCTGCTGAGCCTGGATACCTTCAAGCTGACCTCGGCCGCCTTGAACACGAGCGTTTCGGGTCGGGTGAGCGAAAACCGGGGCCGGACCGACGTGCAACTGACCGGGCAGATCGGCTACGACATCGAGCGCGTGTGCGATATATTCAAGCCATACCTGGGCGACGGCGTGCGCATGATCGGACGCGGCACCAGTCCGATTTCCTATCGTGGCCCAACCTCGCTGGCCCAGGCCCAGGCCGAAGCGGGACTTGGTTGGGCGGCTGCCGATGTGTACGGGTTCCAAGTCGGGCCGGGACAGTTGAAAGCGACGTTGGCCGACGGCATGCTGCAAATCCAGCCGGTGGAACTGGATGTCAGCGAGGGATGTCTACACCTGGCTCCCAAGCTCCGGCTTGCACCCGAGCCGCTCGAATTGCAGATGGAACCCGGCCCGTTCGTCTCCGACGTTCGCATCAACCCAACCATGTGTGCGTATGGACTGCAATACATTGCTCCAATATTGGCGGGCGGGGCCACGGCCGAGGGGCGTTTTTCGATCGAGCTGGACGGCTGCCGCATTCCGCTGGCCGACCCGACCAAGGGCGAGTTGGCCGGCAAGTTCATTGTTCACTCGGTTCAGATTGGTCCCGGGCCCTTGGTGCGTGAGTTGGCCGTGCTCTTGGGCGGTGGGTCGGCGGCAAAGCTCACCCGCGAGTCGAGCATCGAGTTCTGCATGGTCCAAGGCCGCGTCTACCACCAGGGCCTCGAATTGGTATTTCCCGATCTGACGATTCGCACTTACGGTTCGGTCGGAGTGACGGATCACACGCTGGCCATGATGGCCGAGATGCCCGTGCCGCCGGTATGGCTGGCCCATCGGGACGTGGCCGCGGCCTTGCGCAACCAGACGATTCGGCTGCCAATCGGCGGAACGCTGGAACGTCCGCGGCTCGATCGGCGCGTGCTGGACCAACTCAGCCGGCAGTTTGCCCAAAAGGCCGTCCAAAACGTTATCGAGGACCAACTGAACAAACAACTCGATCGGCTGCTGAACCCCAAGCGGTAGGTGCCATGAAACTCGTCCTGCTGGGTACCAGCGGCTATCATCCCAACGATCGGCGGCAGACGGCCTGCGTGTTGATTCCCGAGTGCGGCGTAATGCTCGACGCGGGCACGGCCGTGTATCGGGCCGGGGCGTATCTGGAAACGTCGGAGTTGGACATCTTCCTCACGCACGCACACCTGGATCACGTTGTTGGGCTGTCGTACCTGTTCAACGTGATGCGCGAGCATCCGCTGGGGCGGATCACCGTTCACGCGGAAGGGGCCACACTGGCGGCCGTCGACCGCCACCTGTTTGCCCAGCCCATGTTCCCCAAGAAGCCGCCTTACGAGTCCCGACCGCTAAGCGCCGAGGTACGGTTGCCCGGCGACGGTCGGCTAACGTACTTCCCGCTGCTCCATCAAGGCGGCTCGCTCGGGTACCGGCTCGATTGGCCCGGTCACTCGATGGCCTATGTAACCGACACGACTGCCGACGTGGATGCCGACTACGTCCAGAAGATCCGCGGCGTTGACCTGCTTTTGCACGAGTGCTATTTGCCCGACTCGAAGGCCGCCTGGGCGAAAAAGACCGGCCACAGTTGCACCACGCCAGTTGGCCAAGTCGCCCGCAAAGCGGCCGTCGGCCGCCTCGTGCTGGTCCACGTCAATCCGCTATCAACCGAAGACGATCCAATCGGCCTCGACACACTCCAGGCAGTCTTCCCCAACGCACAGATCGGGCGGGACTTGATGGAAGTCGAGTTCTGAGTCGGTGAGCTATCAGCTTTCAGCTTTCAGCTATCAGCTTTTATTTGGCCGACACTTTCAGCGGCACAACTTTTCCCGTGATCGCTGCCGGGTGGACGTAAGATGTTGCCGCGGAATTGGTTGCGACTACGTCTCGCGCCCCGGCATATGGCGAAATGCCGACCGGGCTGGTCTGCGTGCTGGAACACGGGTGTGTCCAATCGAACGATGGAGTGTGCGAATGAGCCGGCTATTCGGCGGCTCGGGCGGGGTAGGTTGACAAGCCCTCCCTGGGGCAGTCTAAAATGGAACTGAAAGAGGAGAGAGAAATGTACCCCTCGGTTGTAAAAGCCGCTGCCAACGAAGACTTCACCCTTGCGATCGTGTTTGACAATGGCGAGGAGGGTGTTCTTGATATGAAGCCGTATCTGGATTTCGGGGTATTCCAAAGGATAAGGGACCATGGCCTTTTCAAACGCGTCCGCGTTGCGTTCGACACGGTTCAGTGGGATTGCGGAGTAGACCTTGACCCCGAATTCATATACGCCAAGTGCAAGACCGCCGCAATCGCATAACAAAGGGCAAAATAGCCGTGATGAAGTACGTAGAGAAATGTCCCCACTGCGGCGGCCAGGTTATTGAAAAGGAAGTAAAAGAGGTTCTCTCTGGAGGAAGCAATACCGCGTTTCTCACCGTCAAGGCTGGTGTGTGCATCCATTGTGGAGAGAGATTGTATACACCCGAGACGATCAGGCGATTTGAAGACATTGCAGCCCAACTTGAACACCAGCAGACAAATGAGTTTCAGCCGGTTGGAAAATCCTTTCAAGTCGTATCGTAGAATCACGGTAACAGTGGATATTCCGGAAACCGAAATTCCGCATCTTATGCGGGTCAATCTGATTGTTGTTCTACCAAGACGAGACAAACAGCGATGGGCATGTTCAATTCCATCGTCGCTGACCTCCGCTGCCCGATCAAACAAGAAGTGGGGAGCGACACGGAGATCCAGATAAAGTGGCAAGTTCGAGAAGTGCGAGCACTCACCGTTTATCACCTTGGGGATGTGCTCGAGGACATCGAGGCGGAATACGACAACACCTGGATCCGAACCGACTATATCTGCCGCGTCTGCTCGAAGCACACGACCGGGAAAAATGGCTTCACCTACATCAAGACAGATGACCAGCGGAGGCACCCCGTCTTTGTGCGCATTGACCAAGGCAAGATATGCGAGGTCCTCACGGAACAGGAATTCGAGAAGACCGGGGTAGCCGACTTCGTCCACTATTTCTGAATCTAATTATTGTTGGCGAAAAAGTAATGAAACAAGAACAGCCATTCATTTATCAACGAGACCGCACAAAGGCGACAAAACTCACGAAACAAGAAATACTCGATGATCTCAAAGCTTTTTCAGAAAAATGTCGGACAAGGTCTTTTACAACACGACAATATGACAAGTGGAAGGACCGTCGTATTACCTCTGGATCAATTACGAAAATATATGGTTCTTGGTCCAAAGCGATGCAAGAAGCGGGCCTCAAGTCCACCCGTGCATGGAAACGAGACATAAAAGATTTGGTTGAGACCTTCAAGCGTTGCTGGGTTGACCAGAAAAGCGAACCCACGAAACAACAGTTCGAAGACTACCTCAAACGAACCAACTCACCGTACACGATAAAGTCATATACCCATTATTTCGGAAGCCTCGGCAGGCTCGCACAACGGATAGAAGATCGTCAGAATGAGCGCATATCAGACGCACAACTATACGAGAGACACAAGCCTTCCAAAGTACGCAAGCCACTTCCTCTTGATTTACGGTACACTATTCTACAGCGTGATAAGCATAGATGTGTAATCTGTGGAGCGTCACCAAGTACAGACCCATCTGTGACCCTAGAGATAGATCACATTATCCCAGTCGCGAAAAATGGAAGCGATTCCCCCGACAACTTGCGCACATTGTGTCACGCCTGCAATCAAGGAAAGAAGGACCGGATCGAATAGTGCTAACAAGACAAATCCAGCGTACGCGGAATACCGCGCCGCTGATTTACTACGACGTTCGAACGGAGAAGAGAACGAAGCACGTTTTTGAGTCGACTCACCGATCAGCGTGCCATACCCGTGGAGATCAGCCATGGACGTCTTCATACGGATAAAGCGCTTGGTCATCGCGAGGAAGGTCCTCTTCACGCAGAAGGCGGAGAGCGAGCGGCGGCGGACGGCCTCGCTCCAGAGTTGGTGTATGAGTCAATCCTCAATGCCCCGGAATACACGTCTCTGGTTGAGGTATTCGAGCAGCGGCTCGGGTTAAGCGGCCGGGCATTTTCCGGCGGGTTATCCTGAACGTTATGCGATGTAGGGTACTGCAATGCCAAGCGTCTATATCGAGACTTCAATTGTCAGCTACGCCACGGCTCGCCCGTCCAACATGCGGCACGTTTTGGTCCGTCAGGAGGATGCACGGCGGTGGTGGGATGAGTATTCCTCGCAATACGATTTATTCGCTTCACAGGCGGTCCTTGACGAGGCTGCCGCCGGTGATGCCGGTGCCGCCAAGGAACGTCTCCGAATGCTCCATGGGATTCCGCTAATACCAATTACCGACGCAGTGCAGAACGTTGCCGCGGAACTGTTGGCGAGGTCTCTTCTCCCTGTAAAATCATCCGTGGATGCGCTGCACGTGGCGGCGGCAGCGATTGGCGCGGTAGACTATTTGTTGACGTTGAACTGCCGCCACATCGCCAACGCACACATGCTTCCCCAGGTGTATCAGACGCTCGAGGAACTCGACGTTTCTCGGCCACTGATCTGCACGCCGGAAGAATTTTTTGGAGATGACCATGGCTGACACTCCACGTACATTTGACCCGATCCTGGACGAATTGCACGCCGTTCGTCGAAAAATGCATGATGACTGTGGGGGCGATCTTTCAGAACTGGTCGCTCAAATGCGTAAACGGCAGAATAGTTCAGGGCATCCGATCGCGTCGATCCCGGTGCCGGGTCATCGCATAACAAAGGAATGCACCGGAGCCACCGACAACCCGGTTTCGGATGGTGAGCCTTCGTCGCCGGCCCAGTGATTCCAGACGTTGGCACAGCCCGACATCATACGACCGATAGGCGTTGCGGGGGTTCAACGATGGGGCGGCACGGCCGGCTGGGAGCCGACGCCCAGAGCGATGCCCGGGAGAAGCTCTTCGGACAGGCCGGGGCTGTAGTTGAAGATGGTGAAGCCGTCGGCCCCGAGCCGTCGGGCGTGGTGAATCTGGCCGACTGCTCGATCGCTGGATAGGCGCCAGGCGCCGATGCCCGGGTAGAGCGGAATGCGGCGGTCGACCAGGTCGAGTTGATTGGTTACCAGGTTGATGAAACTCACGTCGCTTTGCGTGTAGTCCATTGGGCAGACGAAGTCGAGGTAGCCGGCCTTTATCCACTCGGGCCAGTCCTGGCCGACCGACTCTCGGCAATTCGGATACGACCCGAACACGGCGGCCGAAATCTTCACGCCGGGCTTGATCTTTTTGGCTTCGTCGTGTACGGCTTTGACAAGCCGGGTGATTTGTTTGCACCGCCAATCGCGGTACTCATCGCGGCGCGGGCCGGACGAGCAGTCTTTTGGCCAGTTGTCCACCTTGCGACCGGTTGCAGCCTCGAACCGCCCCCGGCAACCGTCGCAGAAGCAGCAGTCGCCGCCCGGGTAGCGGATATAGTCGAAGTGCAGCCCGTCGACGTCGTACTTCCGGGCGACTTCGATCATGCTTTCCAGCTCCAGCTCAAAATTATCCGGATGCGAGGGGCAGAGCCACTTTTTCACCTCGCCCCGGACGGTCGCCTGGTTACGGTGCTGGCGGAGAATCTTATCGACGAACTCCTTCGGCGCGCCGGACAGGTTGTAGTTCACTTTCCAGACGTGGACTTCGATGCCGTGTTTTTTGCAGGCGGCAACGCACTGGGCAATCTGGTCGCCGTATTTCTCGTAGGTTTTGCTTCGCGGCAGCACGTCGCTGGCGTAGTGTGCCCGACCTCCCCAAAGCATGTTGGGGATTATCATGTTGAACCCGGCTGCCGAGAGTTCTTTGGCCGAGCGGTCCCAATCGCCGTCGTAGGCCCCGGTACCCGAGTGGTTCCAAAGCGCCCGGCCTTCCCGCTTGGGGCTTGGCTGCGCGCGGAAGTACGCACCGGCCAATTGATCGTGTGCCTTGCGAGCCAGTTCGATTGCCGCCGGATATGCCTTCCGGTCCGATTGCCGCTTGGCCTCGGCCAGGGTGTGCTTGGCGGCGTTTAGCGACTCGACCGCCGCGGCCTTTGCGTTGGCTTCCACGTACCGGACGACCTTTTCCACGCCATGCAGATGGCCGACGTCGCCGATTCGAGCTATCTCGCTTTGGGTCATTTGCGGCCAAAGGGGCGGGGCAAGCTGCCCGAGAACGGCCGCCAGAAGCTGTTTCTTCGCCGAACGATCGTCGGGCAGAATGATGTGGCTGAAAAACGCACCGCGGTCGCTCAGAAGCATGGCCGCATGACCGGTCGGTTTGCCCGAATCGTCGAACCACCGGCCGATTACCCGGGCGTTGTGGCCGGCCGGCTGGGCCACCGTGATGTTCCAGGAGGCCTGTTTCACTTGCTTTGGCAGGCCCGGTATGTCGGGTGCGTCGAAGCGAATTTCAGAGAACTCCCCGGGTCGCTTTTTGGGGACATACTTCGGGCGATCGAATCCCAGCACGGCTTGGAGCCTGGCCGGCAACCGGTAACAGACTAATAGCTTCCCACCGGCCTCGACGAATTTCTCAAGCGTCGTAGCTGCCTCGGGACCAAGCCGCGGGTTGTAGGCCAGTATGGCCACGCTTCGGGCGCCCAAGGCCCCATACACAACGGCGGCGTCTTCGACCGCATCGGCCCCCAGTCCCAGTTCGGCCAACATGCCGGCCACGGTATCGGCCGTCTTCAATGCGGCGCGGACTTCGTTATCGTCTTTGTGTACCTGCGCGGCCGGAATGACCAGGGCCACGTCGTTCCGCACGGCGGCCAGCCGCAACAGTCGGATCGAGGCATCCTTGGCCTGGCCTCGCCAAATGGAAATCCGGATGGTGTCGATCTTGTGCCATCCGGCCGGTTTGCCCTCGATGTTAAAGGCCGCCTTGGAGAACAGGAGCGTTTGCGTTCCTTTCTTTATCAGCCCCGTGCCCGCGGCGTACCAGCCGTCGCCGCTTTGGAAATACAGCGATAGTCGTCCCGCCGATTCCGTCGAACGGGTATCCAACTCCAGCGTGAACCCGCCGGCGGCCGCCAGGTTCAGCTTCACGCGGCGGTCGATAATCGTACGATCCAGCTTGGGATTGGTGGCGAAGGGGACGTCGAACTCGAGCGCCGCCCGGTCGCCCTGTTTGACTACCTTGACCGGCGGTGTTTGGCTGCCGGCCACCCAGGCCTTTCGGGCGGACTGGGCGTCGGCGTATTGAAATGCATCGATGATTTCTTCGGTACCGAGAACACTTGTAGTGGCAATCAACAGAAGTGAGGCAACATTCATGGCGATCATGTTGTCACCGCGACACGTTGTACACCAACGAATTCGTTGGACACGGGCTCTTCAACCTCGAGGCAAAGCTCGATGGCTTCCTTCACTCTCCTCATTAGGGTATCGAGAGACTTGGCTTGCGTATGGCAGCCCCTAAGCACGGGTACGGATGCAACGAAGTACCCATCTTCGTCTTTCTCGATCAGAACACTGAATTCTCTGCTCATCGGGCAAGTCTCCGGACATTCGTGCAAGTTATCACGACGTCAGATTGTAGGGTGGGTCGAGGTACGAGACCCACGTTCTTGTCAGTTCTTCCCGCGTGGGTCTCGTACCT
>JAUWJC010000617.1 GCA_030607895.1 Pirellulales bacterium | reverse complement strand
GATGGCCGGCTTATCGGCAAGTGGCAGAGCAACCCGGTATTCGTGAACCGTAATGATCTAAGAATAGGTTTTGGTGTCTTTGACACCTACGCTGCATTCGATGACGTAAAGGTAACAAACTCAGATTTAGAAAGGAGTGTAGCAAAATGGCAAGACAAATAACGGTATTGGCACCGGTATCCGTCCTGGGAACCGATCACGTTGGCCCGCTCCAGCGACGAAAAGGTCTACGTCGAGCGGTTCGGCACCCGGTATCTGACGGTGCTGAACGATAGCCCCGAGCGGCGGACCGTCACCATTACCCTCCAGATGAAACCACCCCCCGCCAGCCGCGAGTTGCTCACCGCAAAACCCGTCCAATGGAAAGACGGCCGGATGACGCTAACGCTTGCGGGCGAAGACGTGGCGCTTATCGAAGTGGAGTAGCGGCAAGTACCGGACCGAAAAAGGGACCAGGTTTAATTTGTGCGAAGCACCCTTCGGGCCGCAGGCGGCAAATTAAACCTGGTCCCTTTTTCGGCCTCGGCGCGCAAACCCGTTCCTGCGCCCGCTGATATGGGCCCGTTGACATCCTCTCGCCGGGGCGTAAGATGTGCGGGAGGCGGTGCGGGAGTAGCCACGTTGGATAACAGCGGCAGGGAGCATGGGATGAACCGGCGGAGCGGGTTTACCTTGGTGGAACTCCTGGTGGTGATTACGATCATCGGTATCTTGATCGCCTTGCTGTTGCCTGCCGTCCAGGCCGCCCGCGAGGCTGCCCGGCGAATGTACTGCACCAATAACTTCAAGCAGATCGGCCTGGCCATCCTCAACTACGAGAGTTCATTCGGCGTCTTCCCGCCGCCCTCCACCCGAACCTATTCGAAGAACAACGTGGAGTACGTGTACAAGAAGCACGGCATGCTCACTTTTATCCTGCCTTTCATCGAGCAGCAGGCAGTCTACGACAAATACCATTGGGACGCAGACTACGATGATAAAGAAGGGGTCAATGATGAAGCGACCAAGATTAACATCTCACTGTTCATTTGCCCCTCCGCGCCACGCGGCCGGCAATGGATTACCGACTACGCCGCGAACGTGAAGGTCGGCCTGCACATCCAACTGGTAGCCAACGGGCACGTCCGGGACCGCTCGAATTGGTACAACCTGTTCCAGCCGATCAAATACGGGCCGACTCGCGCGGCCGACGTTCGCGACGGTCTGTCGAACACATTCATGCTCTTCGAGGACGCCGGCCGGCCGCAACGCTGGGTTGACGGCAAGGTCAAGTCGGGTACCACTTCCGGTGCCCGCTGGGCTAGCGACGAAGCCGACTACTGGATCCAGGACGTCTGCCCCGCCGGCGGCGGGCAGATGATGAACTGTAACAATTGCAACGAGACCTACAGCTTCCACTCGGGCGGCTGTAACCATCTCCACGGCGACGGGTCGGTCCACTTCGTGAGCCAGTCGATCGACGCGGAGACCTACGTGTCGCTGTTCACCCGCGCCGGCCACGACATTGTCGGCGCGCACTGAGTCACGTCATGAGCACCCCCCATCCGATTGCTTCCGCCCGCTTTCAACTCGCCCTGATCGTCTCGCTCTCGGCGCTGCTTCTCACCTCGTGCGGTGATGGTCGGGGGAGTGTCCACCCGGTCCGTGGCCAGGTGCTTTGGCAGGGCAAGCCGGCCGAGCACGCAGTAGTCGTGTTCCACCCCGTCGACGCCACCGGCGAACTCGAACACATCAAGCCAGAAGGTCGGGTGGGTGCCGACGGGTACTTCCAGTTGCGCACCTACGGCGAGGCGGACGGCGCTCCAAAGGGCGAGTACACGGTCGTCATCACCTGGCCCGGCATCGACCCCGACTTCGCTTTGCACTCCGATGACTCGGAGTGCGTCCCTAGTGGCCCCGACCGCCTGGCCGGCCGCTACGCCAATCCCAAGACATCGAACCTCCAAGCGACCGTCCATCGCGTCAATAACGAGTTGGAGCCCTTTGTGTTGAAACATGGCCCGTCGCAATGAATCTTCACGTGGGTTGCAGTGAGCTATCAGCTTTCAGCTATCAGCGGTCAGCTATACTCGACGCGGTCACAAACTGCGGTTTTGGGATTGAGTTATCAGTTATCAGTAGT
>JAUWJC010000624.1 GCA_030607895.1 Pirellulales bacterium | reverse complement strand
GTGACATCCCATTTCGACCCTTCATGCGTGGGTCTCGTGCCTCGACCCACCCTACCATTGACAACCAAGAGCCGGATAGTCGATTCACGTTAGCTTCTCCACCGTCTGACGAATCGTGACAAGTCGTTCGAGCATCGCGCCGACCTGGTCCAGCGGCACCATGTTCGGCCCGTCGCTCAAAGCGTGGTCGGGGTCCGGGTGGGTCTCGAAGAAGAGGCCGTCGGCTCCAATAGCCACGGCCGCCCGGGCAAGCGGCTCGACCATCCGGCGGTTGCCGCCGGTAGCCGATCCGAGTCCGCCCGGTTGCTGAACGCTGTGCGTGGCGTCGAACACCACGGGTGTTCCCAGCGCCTGCATCCGCGGGATGGAGGTCATGTCGTTGACCAGTTGTCCGTAGCCGAAAAAGGTACCCCGTTCACAAAGCAGGATGTCCCGGCAGCCGGCGGCTTCGAGCTTGCCGATCACGTGTTTCATGCTTTCAGGCGACATGAATTGGCCCTTTTTGACATGCACCGGGCGGCCGGTTCGGGCGGCGGCCGTCAGTAGATCGGTTTGCCTGGCCAAAAAAGCCGGAATCTGAAGCAAGTCGCAGACCTCGGCCGCCGCGTCTGCCTGACGGGGTTCGTGGATATCGGGCGTAACGGGCAGGCCGGTCGATTCCTTCACCCGGCCGAGAACGGCCAGCCCACGCTCCAGCCCCGGCCCGCGATACGACTCAACGCCGGTACGGTTCGCCTTGTCGAACGAGCCCTTGAACACCAGCCGGATCGGCAGTCCCGCGGCTATCTCGGCAAGCCGCCGGCCGATAGTCAACGTCACCTCTTCGCCTTCGATTACGCGGTCCTCGATAACACACGGTCCGGCAATAATCAGAAGCGGCTCGCCCCGACCGCAGCGAAAGGAACCGATCTTGGCAGGATTCTCGGGCATTTGTGAGCTTTCAGCTATCAGCTTTCAGCTATCAGCTTTCAGCTATCAGCTTTGGGATTATGGAACGATCAGCGTTAAGCGTCCCGGCAGGACCTCGATATCCAAGGGCAGAAAACCGCCCGGGTCGCCGTCCAACTGGTACGGGACTTCGGCCCGCGACTCTACCCGCAACCGCTTGACCCGGCCGGTTGTGCAGTCGGCCAATTGCTGATGCCGGCCCAATTTCACCGCGGCCGCGTACCGCATCCCGTGCCACAGCGACCCGCGGCGAAATGTGCAAATGTCCAACAGGCTGTCGGTACCGTCCGCATCTGGTGCCACGCGAAATCCTCCCCCGTAGCAGGGCAAATTGAACGCAAATAGCCAGCCCGCGGCAGTCGGGGCCGGTTGGTCGGCACCAGGCTCGTCCCAGTATACCTGCATTTCGGGATATGGGTAACGGCGGATAGACTGGAAGATGGGTCGTATCCAGGTGAGATGAGTAATGTGGCCACTCCGTTGTTGGTCGACTCGCCGAACGACGTCGGCGTCGAAGCCGCAACTGGCCATCAGCAGGAATACCCGGCCGTTCGCTCGGCCTGCGTCAAGCCGCAAGACGGTTCCCGCGGCGATCACGTCGGCCAGGTCTTCGGGGGCGTTTGTCAGGCGCAGGTATCGAGCGAGCAGGTTTTCGGTTCCGGCCGGGCAAAGCGTGATCGGCACGCCCGGCTTGGTGCGATTGACCAGTTCGGCAGCCGTTCCGTCGCCACCGACTGCCAGCAAGGCTCGCAATCGGCCCTCTGCATGAAGCTGGTCGGCCCGGACGGCGACCTCATCCAGATCGGTAAGCACCTCTGTTGGGAAACCGCGGCGATCGAGCAGCCCGGCCAACTGGTCCACTCGGCGTCCGGCCGGTCCGGCCCCAGCCTTGGGATTGACCGAGATGATTACCCGGTCCGCTTCCGGCGGCATCGTGCGATCGGCTTCGTGCAATGTACCCCCCTACCCGGGATTATTCACAAATGTCACCGGACTTTGAGTAATTGCTTGTTTGCCAACGACTTAGACACTGCCCCCTCATTGGCACTATGTAATGGGTGGCACGTCCCTGAGC
>JAUWJC010000166.1 GCA_030607895.1 Pirellulales bacterium | reverse complement strand
GGTTGCCCGAAACTTCACGTGGGAGTTGAACCCACACGAGCCTAAGCTCACTGGATTTTGAATCCAACGAGCCCACCTGATTTCGGCCACCGCGCGCACTGGATGATTGATCCAGTGCGCGCATAGCCCAAAGGGGGTGGGCCGGGGTTGTGGGGGTGATGCTTGACGGCGGGCACGGGAGCCGGTACGGTGGCGGGGCGTGCCGGTCCGGTCGGGCTATTTCGCGAGAAATGGGGGAGTTGCCATGCAAACCAAGATCACCGCCCTGGCGATCGCCGCGGCGTGCGGACTGGCGGTGGGCGTTCTGGCCGGCCTGGCGATCGCCACCTTCAGCGGCGGGTCGCTGGCCGACATGACGGCCGAGAGGGACCGGCTGGCGGAGAAGGTGGCCAAGATCGAACGGGACGCCGCCCTGGCGGCCGGGGCCGACGAGCCGATGGTGCCGGCGGCGGAGTTGGAGGCAGCGAAGGCCGAGACGAAGCGAGCCACCGAGACCGGCTGCCAGTTCACGAAGTGGCACCTGCAAACGCTCTCGCTACTGCAAATGTGCATCGACAACGCCGCAACGGTCTCGATGATCCGCCAAGAAGAGTTCCGCGCAAAATTTAAGCCGGAATGGTACTTTCCCGCCACCGCGTTCGACTTGATCGGCGGACGCTGGTTCCTCGACGAGATGCTCGCGGAGAAAGTTATCGACCAAGCCCAGCACGACAGGATCGTGGCGGGCCACAAGGCGCTGGACCGAAAAAAGTCCGCCGGCAAGGCTGGGTCTGACCCCGCAGTGCCGCAACGGCTCAAGACGTGGCGAGGGACGGGCTACAAGACTACCGATACCTTTCGGGTTAATAGCAAGAAGTGGCGAATATGCTGGCGTTCATCGGAACACATGTCAGTAAGCGCGCATCGCCCGAACGGTGACATCGTGGAAGTTGGCAGCGCGGACGGCGACGGTTCAACCATTGTGCATGAAGGGATGGGGGACTTTTACCTCGACATCAGCGCTGGCAGTCCTTACGAAGTCTGGGTCGAGGAGCTGCCCGGGGCGGGGCGCAGCGGCAAGGACGACGATCCATTTGTCGATTGATATCCATGGCGGATGACTATCTCAAACTGGAATTGACCGTCGACCGCGAGGTGATCGGCGATCTGCGTAGCTCGATCAATATGACGAGGCTTTGCAACAAGCCGCTTGGGAAGCTGGAGGGCTTCGCCGTGTTGATTTGCGATGCACTCGAAAAGAGGGCTTCTACGCTTACGGTGAACAAGACCAAGCGGGAAGCCGGCGGCTAATCATCCCACTCTCCGAGGTCGCAGATGGCGGCCCGGGCCTTTGCTTTGGCGGGTAGGTAACAGCCGCACTCGCCGCACCAGCTTTCGTTCACGCGGCTGTCGCATTGGTCGCAAGCGGCCAGGCGTTGGCGGTAGGTTTCTTCGGATACCATTCTCAGACCATCGCTAATGAAGGCCCGGGTGAACTGGGCCAGGTTCCACACGCGGCGGGGCATGGACGGCATCGGGTGATCGCGGCAGTCGCCTTCGGGTCTTGCGGCTTCCGGGGGCGGGGCCTCCGGCGGGGTAGGCATCGCGTACCGGTACGGCCGCCCGCCTGGCTTGCAGGGGCGATGTGCATTGACCGGAAGCAACCGCAGCTTGTCCTCGTCGCAGTCCGGGCACCACCACTGGCCGTCGTCGAGTTGGATTAGGGGGCAGTCTGTCATAGGGATTGCACGCGTACGGTCACGTCGTATTCCTCTAGTTCCCCGTCTGGCCCTGAGAGCGCAGTCACCGAGAACGAATAACTGTAGTCAAACGGGCAGTGCATTGTGTACGGGGGCCGTTTGATGACCACTTCCATCACAGTAGGGAACATTTTACCGGCGATACGCAGTTCCGGATGTTGCAAGCAGACCCAGATGTGCCGACCGTTGGCCAAGTTTCCATGCCAACAGGTCAGGAAGGAAACTTGTGCGAGAATCATTTTTGTCTCGCCGGCATCAACGTAATATTTGAGGTAATGGAAGTAGGAAGGGCCGTTGAAAAACATCACGCCGGTGTGAGGCGCGTAGACGTTCGCATTGACGACGTAACTGTCGTTGGCGTTTCCGTTATTGCCACCCAGGCCAGAAACGGTCAGCAACAGTTCTTCCGGGGTGTCCATGCAATCGCCGCCGCAAATACAGGGCCTCGGCGCGCAATCAGGTTTCTCCTCGTATGGTATGAGGTTGCTGTATTCGCACTCGCAGTCTTCCCAGTCGTCGGCGATCGTGATTTCACAAGTCCGGCCAATGTTGCACGCCAACGTACACATATAGTCGCCGCTGATATACAATGGCGAAAAGAAGGTTGTGATTACCGGAGGATTCGGCAGTTTCAATACTAGCCCGTCGAGGTCGCTCCGTCGCCACGGCGGCGGGTTGACCGGCCTGCCTTCGTGGCCGAGGCTGGTCTGTAGAAAATAGTCGCCAGAGTCGTCCGTCACGATCTGCACATACGTCAACTCCATGGCGCAGCGGCGTACACCTTTTATCCAGCCATTCCACCCATTCGACCGCAAGTAAAAAGGTGGCGTGCATAGACATTCAGGCGACGGGTTGTCGCCGACCCCTGAGCTTGGCGACACTTCCGCGCGGATACAGTCGGGAAAATGCCCCCGCATGACGGCCGGGTGGACGCGCGAGCAGTTTCCGCATCGAAGCGTATCCAGGCAGTCGTCGCACTGGCAATTTTCGGCTCGGATACGATAATGCCAGACTCGCCCCTCTTCGTCCGGTTCGGTCGACAGGACGAGGTTGTTGAGTTGCGTCCATTTCCACGGCGGGTCGCCCCAGGAAGGGCGGCCCGTGTGCCCCGCGTTTGTTTGCAGTGTGCCGTCGCCGTCAATCGTGACGCTGATCACCGTCTTGTGCCCGGCGGTAGTCCAGTATTCCGGCGGGTCGGGATCGGCTGTTTCCCAACCGTTGACGCCATTCGAGTAGAGGGTAATCCGCCTGGAGATCGGATCGAGGTTTGCGGCAACCGCAACGACCGAGATTTGTTTCGGCCAGTGACCGCAATGCACGGACGGGTGGACTGCCGGGCAGTCTTCGCAATCCCGTGGGTTGTACGGCCACGGCACCAATGTGTCGCAGTCCGTGCATTCCCCGCAAGGCGAGCAATCCGCCCCGCCCGCCGCTACTATCTCAACACTACTGATTGCGTTCTCTTCGGAGTTGGACTCGATTGCAAGACCCGTGCCCGTTGCCGGGGGAAGGATAGCGTCTTGACGTAATGAATGCGGGTAGAAGGTCCCCGTGCGGAAAGTAACGACCAGTTCGCCGTCTTCGTTTTCCTGGACGCAAAAGGAAAGGTACCCATGGGGGACATTCATCGGCGGGCCGACGCGCTCGCCGTTGACGACAAGCCACGCCCGAGTTAAAGACCCGGGGCCGTCGGGTACTTTCTCCCACTCGACGCAGCAGGGATAACCGTCGGCATCGGTCCCGACGAAGTGGACCTTTACGCGGGATACCGCGTCGGACTCGTCGGCGCTTAAGGCAATCAGAACCCCATATCGCCCAACCGTCCGCACGCCGCCCTTGAGGGAGAGCGTGCCCGTGCCACGCAACATGCCGTGGGTATTCCACTTGGCCCCGGCCGCGGCGGTCTGGCCGACATAACTGCCGGGGTCGGTCGGCACGCGCAGTGGGAAGTTCAGAACGTAAGTGCTGGGAGCAAACAAGGGAAAGTACACCTCCGCCGCCCCCTCCGCGTACCCTCCGGCAATGCCGACGCCCCCGATGACAATGCGGTCTTCAGCAACCGCCGCAACGAGTTTAGTCCCGTAAGGGGAGTAGCCGTCTTGCGTAAGCCCTACGGCTTCACCAACGGCCGCTCCGTGTCCGGCCGCCAATTCAACCGTAACCAGGTCCGGGCAGTATTCACCCGACGGGCAATCGCCAACCCAAGGATCGAGCGAAACAATGGTGCAATGAACGGTGCCAGTAGGACGCACATGAAGGGTTGGGCCGTATCCCCTTCCCTCCGGGTCGGGATTCTGAATGAGTCTATTGGCCAGATCGGATGGATTCAGCAACTCCACCGTAACGTGGCGGCCGTCGACTTCGGTAACAAGTGCCGAGAAGCTCGTTACGCTGCCGCCGCGCACCATCCGCAGATAGACCCGTTGCCCTGCGATAATGTGGTGAGTCGTGTGGAAAACCAGGCCAACAAAATCATCCGTGCGCCACGCAACGTGAGCGGAGTATTCGACAAGCCCTTCTGGAATCCACTTGTGAATCCACCGGTCGGGAGAAATGCCGTGTTGATATTCCGGTGCCCAGATTAGTCGCCTGGCGTGCCCCACGTCGGTGTCTTGCGGATTATCGTAATTTTCCAAGTGCCAACTGCCGTCGATGATCTCCCACTTATCCAGTGACGGGTCGGCGTTCCCGATCAGTTTGTCCCGGTAAGTGAACGTATCGGAAAATAAGTCACAGCAAGAACAACCTTGCCCTACCATGAACCGGTATTTTCCGTCCATCATGCACACTCGGCGGAAGTGACGTAGTATTTGCGATATGCCGGGTTGTACATGGCAACCACCCTCGTCCCCGCCGCCAGATAATGGGAGCTGGCATCGAGCAGAAAGTCATGCACGGTGATGATCTGGTCGCCCAGTTCCAGTTCGCCGTCAACGTCGATGTACGGTACGGCAGACGCCGACGAATGATAGAACAGATGGTCACTCAGCCTGGCAAAGCACCACTGCACCCCGGTCCCCGCCGCCGGGCGTATTTGTTCGTCTCGAATGGTCTTCATTTTGCGAACCCCGCGTGAAGAATCGTGGTTGACCCGCCTTTGCCGGCCTGGCTCCAGGCAACGCGAGTGATCGGGATATTGTTCGTGTCGCCGCCGGTATCGACTACCGTGAGCAGTTGACCGACCAGCAGCGGCCAGGGAATCAGGCCCTTTGCCGTGATCGACGCTCGGACACGCGAGGCGTAGTATCGCGACAGCACGCCGGCCATGACCAGTTCGAGCCGGTCGGCGTCGTTGCGCAACACGCGGCCTTGCGTGCCCGACAGTTGCAAGTGACCAGCCGAGTCCACTCCGACCACTGTATTTGGCGCAAGATACCAGAACTCGGCATCTTCCGCTTTTACGTCCAGCACGCCGCCGCTTGGAGAGGCACCATCCATTTCCACTTCCAGCATGAGGCGGTAGTGACCCTCGAACGCAATCGTGGCGACCAGGTCGCCATAGTCAAACAATGGCATGGCGGTGGTGGCGGCGTTGTTTGAAGAAAAGTGATTGAGCGCCGTAAGGTGATTTGGATTCGCGCTGAGCGAAACGCCCCAGTCGGTGGCAAGTGCGCTCACGTTTATGTTGAATGTCTCGACCGGAGCATATGCCACATAAACGTCGAAAGCCGGGCTAGATGCAACAAGTCCGACCCACACGGCCGGCGGAAGGAATACGGGGGTGGCGCCCGAACGAGTTTCGTCCACCGGCGGGTCTGTCGTATAGTCGAAACCTTCCCGCAAAGGGAGCGTGCTCAGCGTTTTTCGGGCGGCCCGCTGATAATCGACGGTTTCTTCGGTCAACTTGCCCGCGACGGTTTCCGGGGTCAACTTGCCCGCTTTATCCAGGACGGGCGAGCAGGTCCAGTTATTAAAGTTCCAATTGCGGTGCGTACCGAACGTCTGGTAGACCGGCCGGAACTTGTCCTGCCGCCGGTAGTCGTCATGGAGCTTCGCCGGATCGCCCTCGACGCCCGTGCCATTTTCGTATGCCGTTTCCTGTGCCGTGCTCCACTTGGGAAATAACGTGCTTTCCGATCCCTCCGGCGTGTCGACAACGTCGACTCCCCAGAGCGAACAGCAGACAACCATCCGGCTGCCCAGCACGCGGACCTTCTTGTAGCCGTGGTCGTTGCTTTTGACGATCTCCATCTTGATGCAGTCGGTGGTCTGGTCGGTCTGGATTACGATTCGGTTTGGATTCGCCGGTAGTGTCTTGCCGCCAAAGCTGAAGCCCTCCGCACAAAGTGTAACCACCCAGACAATGAATCCATCGCCGTCGGCGAAGACCACGTAGTCGATCCCCTGTTCGCGAGGAATCAGCTTCCGCAGAACGTCTGCCACGGTTTGCGTCTCGGACATGGGGACGGTTCCCGTCAGGTCTTTCAGCACGTCCGTCTGGCCGTCCAATCGCCAGGCCGGCCCATCGGTTTCGCTTTCATCGCAGAACCGGGCCAGCAGGTATTCGATATACTCGAAGTTCGTCCATTCGTAATCGCTGTCCGTGGCATCGCCGCCGTGCAGATAGTGCAACTCGCCGTCGAGCTTGTCTTTTGCCCGATTGCCCAGCCGCCGCTCCGTTGGTGCGGTGACGTTCGCCCGATCAACGCATTCATTCATGCCGGGCGCCCAGTCGAGCCGATTTGCCCGGCCGTTGGTATTCCACCACGATTGGCCGACCGCGATTTTGCGGAGAATCTGCAACGGTCCATAGGCGGTGTAGATCTGCTGGCCGCTCGGGCCGTGGGCCGCGCTGCCTTGCATGAGCCGCGATTCGTCGCTAATCTGGCCGATCCAGACGGGCGACAACCCGTTCTCCGTAATCAGGCTGATTCGCAACCACCAACCGGCCATGTCGCCCCAAGTGACCTTGGCGGAGAACGCTGCTTCCCATGGGTGCTTGACCTGGCCGTACCGCCGGCGGACCGTGCAAGCGTCGATGCCTTGGCTGGCGAGGCTCACACTTGCGTTGACCATTTCCAGTTCCGGCACGATGATCCAGCCATCAGCCCAGACCGCGTTGAGTTCAACGATGGCCGGATATTCTCGTCGAGGGTACGGTTGGGCCGTGGGACCGATGATCGTAACAGCCATAGTCTACACCTCTTCCGGTAACTGGCCGGTCCAAAGAGTTGCCGCCGGCGGAGCGGCCGGGCCTTGCGCGTCGGCGGAGAGCGTCAGGATTGTCGAACCTTCCGAATACACCCAGTCGGGCGAACCGGCCGTCCCGTCGTTTCGCCGCGTTTGCAATCGCACCTTGACCGTTGTATCGTGTGACTGCGCTGGCAGGTCGTAACCGAGCACGGACAGATTGCCCTGGACTGCGGGGTTGGCGTCCGGCGTGTCGGCCGGCGGGTCGGAGCCGTCGGTCGTGTAAGCGATTGCCCACTGATCGGCCCGATTATCGTCCGACTCGAAGTAGAACCCGACTACGCACACAACCCCGCCGGCACAGGCTTCCAGTCGCCAGTCGTTCGGACCTTTGGGCGGTTGGATGGTTTCCTCACCACCGGACAGATCCAGGCGGAGGTACGTTTCCCCGTGCGGACCCAGCGGCAGGAAGCCGGAGTCGAGTACGCCGTTGAAGTAGCTCACGCTCAGGTACCACGTTCCATCGGCATAGGTGTCCGACGGTTCGTGCGGCAGGGTCGCGTTGGTTGCGAACGGGGTGTCACTTTCCGCCGGCGGGCTGGAATTGCTCCGATAGAATCGATATCCGGCCGCGTTGAACACGCGATACTTGCCGCGGCCGTCGTGGTAGCGGCGTCCGAGTTCGATCAATCTTGGCGAGATTGTCCGGCTGCGGGCTTTATGTTGAACCCGCACGCCCGGGACGAATCGGGACGCCAGCATGAAACCGGGGACTTCAGGTTCCGGGCCGCCGATAATTCCGGGGTGCCCGATTCGTACCGGCCGGCTTTCGTGCTGTACTCGGACGCCGCGCAGGACGGTCGGTGCCAGTTGACTTGGAATAAGGTACGGCGGGAACGCTCCGTGCTGGAACGGGTGGCCGGTCCGATAGCGCGCGGACCGGTGACGGACCCGCACGCCCCGCACAACGCGGCTGGAAAGCATGAATCCGGGGACTTCAGGTTCGGGTGTTGCGAATTGCGACGGGTGGCCGTGCCGGCGGGTATGTGCGTCGTGGTAGACACTCCGGCCGGGAAAGACCCGCGTGCCAAGCATGTATCCAGGGATTACCGGCTCCGGCCCGCCAATGATAGCCGGGTGGCCATGCCGTCGGGAATGGGTGTCATGCTCG
>JAUWJC010000442.1 GCA_030607895.1 Pirellulales bacterium | reverse complement strand
GGGTCGGTGGTACGATGTCGATCCCGTCGACGGGAATCTGGTCCAGCTTGGGTATCTGCTCTCCGTCGGCGAAAAACCCCACGCGACAGCACTTCTCCAGATAATGGTAGACCGCGTAGAGGGTTCCTTTGGGGCTGCCGCCCAGGAGCACCAGGCATCTCGTGCCGCCGCCTTCGACCGACTTGATGACGAACCCCTCCTCGCCCAGGTCTTCGGG
This sequence comes from Pirellulales bacterium, assembly GCA_030607895.1. Classification (GTDB taxonomy): domain Bacteria; phylum Planctomycetota; class Planctomycetia; order Pirellulales; family Thermoguttaceae; genus JAUWJC01. The sequence goes on along the minus strand of JAUWJC010000442.1, from coordinate 3,785 downwards.
AAGCTGAAGAATCCCCTTCTTCAGCAGCGAATTCGCGAGAGGATTTCTTCCTATGGCGACCCGCGCGCTGCCTTGCTTCAGCGCGCATACACCCGCCGGCGCTATTTTGGGTTCAGCGCCGGTCATTTTCGTGACATACTTCACGAACTCATCGGTGGCGTGCGTCTCCAGCCAGACTCCTGCTGGAAGGGAGTTTGCCGAAATGCAGATCGCCAACGTGCAGACAATCACCCACGCTCTGGTCAGTCTTTTCATTTTGTTGTTCCTTTCGATCTATTGGTTTTGTTCCAGATCTCCGGCCATGACATTTGAACCCAAACCTCTCTATCGCGGCGCCGTCGGGCGAGGCGGCATGCCGCCGATGACCTCCTTGCGATCAGCCAGACTCCCGTTGGGGACAATCACCGCCACCCAGGGTTCTTTGGTGGCCGGTATCCGGCCTGTGCACGTCAGCGTTTGAGCCTTTCCCGGCTTGAGTTCCACCTCTTGCTCGCTCTTTTCCAGCTTGAGATTGTGCGTACGGATCGCCAACCGGACGCGGCCGGTGCCTTGCACGTTTACGCGGATCGTCACACGGCCGTCGTCGGCCGATTCTTGCGAGACGGTCAGGCCGATCGGCTTCTCGACCTTGGCATCGGCCTGCCCGATGACCCGCGCCGTGCCGGCCAGGTCTTGCATGATCCAGAGCCAGCGTCCGGGCGGATGGACCCAGACCTCTTTGTAGGTAGGCCCATTGGAGTGCGGCCAATAGGGCACGTCGCGATCCAGCCGGGTTTCGATGCCTACCGGCAGTGCGCCGACCATGTTTCCCGACATGCCGCCGTAAAGTGGCGCGTAGTCGTAGCCCTCGCCGTACATGGTGCTCTTGGCGAACGGATTGCGGCCGACTATCCATTGGAGTTGCGTCTGGCACAACTCGATCAGTTTCGGGTCGCCCCGCAAGCGGGCCGCCGTCGAAAGGGCCTTGGTCTGAGAGAGCAGTGTCCCGTGGTTACCACGGCATATGCCCCAAACCGGGAACAGACGGAGGTAGTAGTTCTCGGCCAGTCGGATGCCTTTTTCCACCTGCGGCCGGTACCACGGCTGGCTCGATTCGTCCAACCGGTACACCGAGGCGGGCAACATGCCGTAGGGGGCAGTGAAGCCGGCCACGCTCTTCAGGTACTCCGAGTGCAGCACGACGGCCGAGTACCATTTCATCCAGTTGGGGTGATCGGGAAACGTGCTGCAGAGCCTGGCAAGCGCCACCACAGGCGCCTGCTCCCGCCCGAGGTGGTCGTGATGAAGGATGCGGCTCTTGCCGGGGCCGGTGTAGAAAAAACCTACCAGCGGGACTTCCCACTGCGTCACCTCGCGCTGCTGGCTGTCGAGGATCACGTCGGCCAGCTCGATCGCCCGATCTGCGTATGGCTGCTCGCCGGTGGCGTGGAACAATTCCATCGACGCCAGCGCGCCGGCGGAAGCGAGCCGTAGGTCCGGTTTCTTGGTCTTTTCCACGGCGAATCGCCAGTCGTCCCGGGCGACTTTCAGGCAGCGGGCGGCCAGCCCGGGGTCATCATCCTTGAGCAGCCGTGCGGCCAAGGCCTCCGTGCCGGCGGCCAGGTAATTCCCCAGCGGCCGGTTTTGCGCTTTCGCCTCCATGTCGTCGGGCGTTCCCAGAACCCCGTCGGTCCACCAACCCTGCGGCGCAAAGTTGATTCGGAACCCGTCGCCGAAGTGCGTTTTCAGCACCCAGTCCAGCCCCCAGCAGGCCTCTTCGATCAACCGCCGGGCAAGCTTGGGGTCTTTGTCTTGTAGCTCCTCGGCCAGGCTGAACATGGCATAGGCGGCTTGTGACGTGTTCTCCAGCCCTTGCGAGAGGTCGGCCGCATCGTGCCACCCGCCGTTGATGATAATCCTCTTGTCGCCGTGCACTCCCTGCCAGTCGGCGTGGCACACCTTGTGAATGCCCGGCACGTCGAAGCCGCAACGCTCGCAGTAGAAAAAGTTGAGCACCTTCCATATGGTTCTTTTCCAAATATCGGCGCCGATGCGAAAGGACCGGGTCGTCACGTCGCCGGCCTGGATGACGTAGGTCCCCGGCTGCTTCACTTCGGAAAAATCCAGGACCTGGAACTGTCCCAGGTGCGTCTTGACCGACTGGATCGGTTTACTCAGCACGGTCTTGTCCGACTCGGCGTTGACCAGTTTGAAACTCGTAGCTGAGAGGTCGCTGGCAATGGCCGTTTTGGAAGTGCCGGGCGGGTAGCCCGTATGGCTGAAGGCGATCCGACCCCGGGCGACGTTCCAGCCCTCGTAATGGTCGGCCTCGACCTTTTGCAATTCCAAGTGATCCAGTTCGTAACAAGCAGTTGTGGCGGCGCCCGGGTCGCTGCCCTGAAGCTGATAGGCGAATTCAACGGCGGTCACCTTGTTGCGCGTCAGATGGGGAATCTCCCATACCACGTGGTTCCACCGATCGGGCTTCAGCGCCACCGAAGTGGACCTCTCCCGCACGTGGAGGCCGGGCAACTTCTCGCCGCCGTCGTTGTGGAAGCTGAGTTCGAAGCGGACGACCTGAAAACCCGGCAGCGTCGGATAGACCCAGAACGACAGTCGATTGTAAGCGTTCCAGTCCTCGCTGGGGAAGTTTCGCCGCAGGGTCGCACGGCTGTACCATCCGCGTCCATGGTATCCCCGCGAAGTGTTCAGTTCATCCGGCTCTGGCTTGGTCGGCGAAGTTATTCGTATCGACTGCTTGCCGTCCTTGCACCGCTCGGACGTGAAACTCATCTTCCCACGCCCGCGATGCGACCAGGTCGCCGGGTTCTCCATGTCGTCCAGCAGCCGCGACTCGATGACCGGCTTTTTCAGCCGACGCGTGTCGGCGTCCTCGCCGTAGTCGACCGGCATCGGCTCATCAGCGCCTCGGACGCTTTCGCTAGTTAGCATGAAACATGCGCAAATCGCACAGATTATCACGAAATGAGAAATGTTCAACTTCAGCGTCTTGCTCATGGCAACTCCTTGTCGATTGCGGTACGTGACGCGATCTCAGGGAGGAAAAAGGGTGGAGGTTCTCGGAGCCGTACACCCGGGTGAGGTCTTTCATGCCGCCCCTTTTGCAACAGTTTACTTCAATCAGGGCCATCATGCTACCCTCGAAGGTGGAGTGGATTGTTGACATCCGCCGACCGCACTGCCCATAATAGCGGTTGTCAAAATGAAGCTACACGGCCAATAAACAAAACAAAAGGTAACCGTTCACGACGTGAAATACCGGCGTTTAGCCGGCGGGCTTGCCCGCCGCGCGTTCGTTCACGGCGGACAAGTCCGCCGGCTAAACGGGAATGGTTACGAAGTAGTGTGTTTCGCGATGTTTCACCCCGTGAACAGTTACAACAAAAGAAAGTGCGACATGAAAAGTACCTTGATCTCCCTGGCCCTGACTCTGCTACCGGCCGCCGCTGGATTCTGCGACGCAACCGATGTCGTCAGATCATCTGGAATAAAGGGTGGGTTGGTTGTTCACCTCGGCTGTGGCGGCGGGAAGCTTACGGCCGCACTGCGCGCAAATGACAGCTACATCGTCGAGGGGCTGGATACGGACGCCGGAAACGTGAACAGGGCCCGCCGGTATATCAAATCGCTGGGCATCTACGGGAAAGTGACGGCAGACGCATTTGACGGTGAGCATATGCCCTACACCGACAACCTGGTGAACCTTCTGGACGTGAGCGACCGGAATCATGTATCGATGGATGAGATGTTGCGAGTGCTGGCTCCCGGCGGGGTGGCCTGCGACG
>JAUWJC010000447.1 GCA_030607895.1 Pirellulales bacterium | reverse complement strand
CGGTATTTGACCCGCGGGCCACAGACCGGGCCGACACGGCCCGGCTCCGAAACTCCTACTGAGACTCCTGTATGGTTCCGGCTCGTCCGGCTTATGAGAATTTAAGCAAACGCCGAGGGATATCAATGCTAATGATGCCAACCGACAGACGCAATACAACATTCCTCGATGAGGTTATCGCGGAGACGCCCGGTGGCGAGCAAATTGCCCACTGCATGCAGTGTGGAAGCTGCGGCGGATCCTGTCCGAACGCGGCCGACATGGATCACACCCCGCGAACGCTGTTCGCGCTGATCAAGGCCGGCCAGCGGCAAGAAGTGCTTTCATCCAATACGTTCTGGAACTGCGTATCGTGCTATTCTTGCACGGCGCGCTGTCCGCAGAACATCCCCATCACCGAAATCATGTACGCCCTGAAGCGGATCTCGCTCCGCGCCGGGCTGGCCGCCGAAACCGACGCCCCGGCACTGGCCAGGACCTTCACCGGTCTGGTCGACAAGTATGGCCGGAGCTTCGAGTTCGGTCTGGCCAGCCGCTACTACTTGTTCAACAAGCCACTGAGCATGTTGAAGATGGGCCCGCTGGGGCTCTCCATGTTCACCAAGGGGCGGATGTCGCTGGTGCCGACGAAAATCCGCCAGTTGGACCAGTTGCAGACCATCATCAAGAAAGCAAAAGAGCTGGGAGGTGCATCTTGAACTACGGATACTACCCCGGTTGTTCATTGGATTGCAGCAGCGCCGCCTACGATGTTTCGGTTCGCAAGGGGTGCGACTTGCTGGGAATTGAGCTCCGGGAACTGGACGATTGGAACTGCTGCGGCGCCACGGAGTACTTCAGCCAGGATGAGTTGACCGCCAGCGCGGTTATTGCGCGGAACCTGGCCATCGTTGATAAGGACATAGACCAATTGGTTGCCCCCTGTGCCGCCTGCTATCTCAATTTGAAGAAAACCGACAAGCTGATGGCCCAAAACGCCGAGATGAACGCCAAGATAAACGAGGCGTTGGCTGCCGGCGGATTGCACTATCAGGCTGGCCGCGTGCGGGTACGGCACCTGCTGGACGTGATCTGGGCCGACATCGGCGAGGAGGCCATCCGCGAGAAAGTGGTCCGGCCGCTGGAGGGCCTCAAGGTGGCCCCCTACTACGGCTGCCAGGTGGTGCGACCACTCAACGGGTTCGACGACCCGGAGCACCCCATCAAGCTGGACGAGCTGTTCACCTGGCTGGGGGCCGAGGTGGTCGACTACCCCGTCAAAGCCTACTGCTGCGGCGGCCACATGACACAGATCAGTGAACCCCAGGCGTACGAGCTCATCCGTCGGCTGTTGCAAAGTGCCGTGGATTCCGACGCCGACATGATCCTCTGCATGTGCCCGATGTGCCAGTTGAACTTGGATGCCTACCAGCACCAGGTCAACAACCATTTCCATACCAATTTCAAGATGCCGATCGTGTTCTTCACCCAGATGCTGGGTATCGCCTTGGGCATCGACCCAAAAGAGCTGGGTTTTGGTAAGGAGATCGTGCCGGCCGGACCGGTGATCCGGGAAAAGCTGGGGCCGGCGGTTGTTGAGACTACAGCGTAGCGCGTTGCCGCAGACCGCGGGTCAAAAGTGCAGAGAGTATTTCCCAACCGATTGGAGGACAACCATGGGTGAGAAAGTCGGCATATACGTGTGTCACTGTGGCAGCAACATTGCGGGGATAGTCGACGTGGAGGAGGTTGCCAAGTGGGCCGGCTTGAACATCAAAGACGTGGCCGTCTCGCGCGATTACAAGTTCATGTGTTCCTCGCTCGGCCAGCAAATGATTAAGGAGGATATAACGGACAAAGGTCTCACACGCGTCGTGGTCGCCGCCTGTTCGCCCCATCTGCATGAGAAGACCTTCCGCAGGGTCTGCGAAGACGCAGGGTTGAACCCCTATCTGTTCCAGATGGCCAACATCCGCGAGTTCGTCTCCTGGGTAACCAAGGACAAGGCGGCCGCCACACAGAAGGCCAAAGCGATGGTGGCTGCCGCGGCCGAGCGGGTGAAATGGCAAAAACCGCTCACGCCGATGCCCGTCAAGGTCAACCCGGCCACACTGGTCGTCGGTGGCGGGATCGCCGGATTGCAAGCCACGCTCGAATTGGCCGACGCCGGTTACCACGTCTACCTGGTCGAGCGCGAGCCGAGCATCGGCGGGCACATGGCGCAGTTGGACAAGACATTCCCCACGCTTGACTGCTCCGCCTGCATCCTCACACCCAAGATGTCCGAAGTGGGGCAGCACGACAACGTGACCCTGCTGACCTACTCCGAAGTGGAAGAAGTGAGCGGCTCGGTGGGTAACTTCAAGGTCCGTGTCCGCAAAAAGGCCCGATACGTCAACGAGGAAGCCTGCAACGGCTGCGGCGTTTGCAGCCAGAAGTGCCCGAGTAAGGTCGTCGACCACGCCTTCGAGGCCGGACTCGGACACCGCAAGGCCATCTACAGCCCCTTCCCACAAGCCGTGCCGCGAATGCCGGTTATCGATACCGATTCATGCATCTGGTTCCAGCGCGGGAAATGCCGCGTATGCGAAAAGGTCTGTCCAACCGACGCCATCGACTTCGAGCAGCAAGATGAAATCGTCGAGTTGGAAGTCGGAAACATCATCATGACCACCGGCTGGAAGTTGTTCGACTGCAAGAAGACGTCGCAATACGGCTACGGCCGATTGCCCAACGTCTACACGAACCTGGAGTTCGAGCGGCTTTGCAACTCGGCCGGACCCACCGGCGGCAAGATCGTGTTGCGCGACGGAAAGACCGAGCCCGAAAGCGTGGCCATCATCCATTGCGTCGGCAGCCGCGACGTAAACCACAACGAGTCCTGCTCGAACGTCTGCTGTATGGCCGCCCTCAAGTTCGGGCACCTCGTTCTCGAGAAAACCAACGCCGAGGTCTACTCCTTCTACATCGACATCCGGACAAACAGCAAGGGATACGAGGAGTTCTACCAGCGGCTGCTCGGCGAAGGCATGCACTTCATCCGCGGCAAAGTGGCCGAAGTAACCGACGCCGGAAGAATGCCCTTCGAAGAAGGCAAATCAATCGTCCAGGTCGAAGATACTCTGCTGGGAATGCAGCGCCGCATCCCGGTCGACATGGTCATCCTGATGGGTGCCATGGAGCCGCAGGCCGACTCCAAGGAGACGGGCCTGAAGTGCGGAATCTCCTGCAATCAGGCGGGCTGGTACACCGAACGGCATCCAAAGCTCGATCCGGTTGCCACCAGCACCGACGGCGTCTTCGTGGCCGGTGTCTGCCAGGGACCCAAGGACATTCCAGCCTCGGTTGCCCAGGGTGCGGCCGCCGCCGCGCGCGTGGCGGGAATGATCGCCAAGGGCACCGTGATGATCGAGCCGATCACCGCTTCGGTCGACGAGGAGCGTTGTTCCGGTTGCCGCATGTGCAACGGCCTCTGTTCCTACAACGCGGTCTCCTTCGACCCGGAAAAGCACGTCAGCGTTGTCAATACCGCCATGTGCAAAGGCTGCGGTACCTGCGTGGCAAGCTGCCCGTCGGGTGCGATGACCGCGTTGCACTTCACCGACGAGCAGATATACGCCGAGATCGAAGGCGCGTTATGGGATGCCAAGTTCAAGCCCAAGTTCAAGCTCAAGCGCCGCAAAAAGAAGGCCGCCGTCGAAGCGAAACCCTCACCCGAAATGGCACCCGAACTCGCAGTGCGGTAATCCCGCGGGGCTGTAGGATGCGTGAAACGCACCACGAGGAATGCGGTTGAGTCTTGTCCCTACAAACAATCTCGTCCTCATTTGCTGTCAAGAACTTGCGCCATTTGCCATGCGGCCCGCCGGGGAGCTAGAATAGCCGATTTCCATGGTAGGTGTCCTGGTCCACCGATTTTCGCGCTATTTTCGGAGACTATAGCAAGAAAACTGCACTTTCTGAAAACTGTTTCAGGTTAGGCGGCGAACGTCATG
>JAUWJC010000388.1 GCA_030607895.1 Pirellulales bacterium | reverse complement strand
GCGGTCCCTCAGCGCGACCACCGGTCGCGGGGTTATGAAACTGTAGGCTGGGCGCCGATTCTTTTAGCGCCAATGGTCCTATAATCGGACTATGGCACGCCTCAAACTGCGCTCACCCGACCAACCGCTGCCCGTGCGGACTTTGCTTTGGCTCTACGAGGCGTGCGCCTCGTTGCGGCTTGCGGTGGTGTTGATCGGCGCGGCGGCATGCATACTGGGCTGGGCCACCTTCGTCGAGAGCCGGTATGGCACGCCGGCCGTCCATTTCGGCATTTACGACGCCTGGTGGTTTACTGCCTTAAACGTCCTGCTGGCGTGCAGCGTGCTCTGTGCCGCCCTGATCCGCTTTCCCTGGCGGAAGAAGCACATGGGGTTCCTCGTCACGCATTCGGGAATCCTCGTCCTGCTGCTAGGTTGCCTGATCAGCCGACGCGGGGGAATTGATGCTCAATTGCCGGTTTTCGAAGGCCGAGCCGCGTGGCGGGCGTTCGAAAACTCGCGGCACTTCCAGTTGAAGATTCTTCCGAAGCCCGGAGCCGAAAAAGGGACCAGGTTTAATTTGTGCGAAGCACCCTCCGGGCCGTTGGGGCAAATTAAACCTGGTCCCTTTTTCGGATCGAAAACGAAAACGATCACCGTCCCCTTCGCCGCCGGGCCGTTCAATTGGGACGACTACGGCAGCCTTCCCTGGTTTCCCTGGCGCCTGGCACGGCGCGACCGGGGAGTAGTCTACCACCACGGCGGAATTAAGCTGGAGGTCTTGGACTACTACAGCGATTCGAAGCGTGTACCGGCTCCGCAGGTGAAGTTGAACGTCGAGGTGCGTCAGCCCGACTCGCGTCGTGCCCAGTCGCTTTCCGACGACACCTGGCAGTCGGTGACTCTGAACGTACAGGATATCGACAATCCACACACGCCGCATCGCCGGTTCGGCATCGGCACTCGCGAGCAGTTGCCCGATGGCACGCGGATCGTCTTCTGGATGGCCGGCAGCCCGGCCGAGACGGATGCCTTTCGCGGTAGTCATCCCAAAGACCCGCTGGGTCCGCAAGGCCAACTCGTCTTGTACATCGATGGCCAGACGTTTCGCTTGCCCGTCGACCGGTTTCAGAAGAAGCATCGCCGGCCGCTTGGTAAGACGGGCTTGGAGGTGGAGTTGATTCAGTTTACTCCGCGATTCTTGGGTGTGGAACTGCGGGTACATGGCAAGGGCACCGAGCCGCGGCGCATGTTGCTTTTTGCCGACGCCCCGGAGTTCAACCAGCAGGACTACCACAACGGCCTGTTCGGTAGTTACTGGTTCGATATGGCGGAAAAAATCGGAGGCAACGAGTCTCCTTCGGCCGGCGAGCGGATGTTGCGTAATGCTCGCCGGCGGCGGATCGACGTTATCTTCGGCAGCGACGGGAAGCTTTACTACCGCGCCTGGAAGTCGCCGAAGTTGGACACTATCGACGTTCTTCCGGCCGACGGCACGAAGGTGGTTGCCTTCCAAGAGTCGGACAACCCGCTGGCGATGTACGTCGAGGGTCTGATCCCCAGCGACAAGCCGACCACGGTCGTTATGCCCGTGCCGTTTGCGGCAAAGAAAAACGCAGCCCTCAAGGAGTGTCAAGCCCGAGTGCGGCTCGGCGTTGACGGCCGTTCGGAGGAGTTCTGGTTGGCGGGGTTGCCGGCCGATCCGCTCGACTCGCCACTCCAAGGCGAGCAACGCAAAGTGGTCGAGGGAGATAGCCGGCGGGTGGCAATCACCATGCCTCGTGACGAGATCGACTTGGGGTTCCAGGTTTTCCTGCACAAGTTCGACCGCCGCTTGGACCCGGGCACCAGCCAGGCGTCGCACTATTCCAGCCTGGTCGATTTCCTCGACCGTCACGATAAGAAAAAGCGGTTGCAGGAGGATGTGCTGATCACGCTGAACGCGCCGGTCGATTTCTCCAATCGCCAGGGCGGGCGGTCGTACCGGTTGTTTCAAGAGAGCTTTCGCGGGCCGTGGCGGCCGGGTGATCCGCTTTTCGACGAGTTGGTGGGTGGCGACAGCACGCGCGATCGGTTGTTCCTCTCCTGGCTTACCGTCAACTACGATCCCGGCCGGGGGCTGAAATACGCTGGCTGCCTGTTGATCGTTGTCGGAATTATTGTGATGTTCTACATGAAGGCGTATTTTTTTCAGAAACAGCCGCCTACCAAACTGCCCAACAACAACCCATGACTCCCCATGCTTCGTCGTACTGTCATACTCATTGCCGGTTTCTGGCTGATCGCCGCGGGTAACGTTTTTGTAGGCAACTCGGCCGGGCTTGCGGGCGAGTCGGCCGGGCTCGATTGGGACGCCTGGAGCCGGATGCCCGTCTTCGACGACGGCCGGTTGATGCCCCTGGACACCTTCGCCCGATCCGCGGCCGAGACAATCTGCGGCGACAAAAAAGGGGTCAGAACTATTTTTCCCGCAACTGACGGATTGTCAAGTCCAGCCGGTCGAAAAAATAGTTCTGACCCCTTTTTTGCCGCCGTCGAACTGCTTTTTAGTTGGTTGGTCGAACCGGAGAAGTGGGAAGACGTGCCGTTTTTGATCGCCGGGCACGAGCAGTTGCGCAAGGAGCTTCTGGGGCTTCCTTTGACCACTGCCGACGGGCGTCGGGCGAAGTATGTCTCACCCCGGCAGGTTGAAAACGCCCGAAAGTTCCGCCTCCGATTGGGCGAGTTTTCCGACAAGCAACGGGAAGCAAAGCAGTCGGGCAAGCGGTTCCAGCTCTCGGGCATGGACAAGAAGGTCAAGCAACTCTACGACGCCTACATGCTGTACCGGCTGATCGCGTTCAACCCAACCGCCGCCGATGCCAATCGGAGCCGGTTCAACGAGAAGTTGACCGACGCCGTCCATAATTGGAGCCGGTTGGAGCGCGACCTGCGCGCGTTTCGCAAGCTCGACACCAAGAAGGGTGCCGGCACCGCAATCGCCCAGGCCGACGAGGCCATGCGGAAGCTGATCGGCGTCTCGCGAAAGGGCACGTTTACGCTCGATGAGATCGACCCACCGGTAGCCGCATTCTCGCGGGCGGCCGACCGATTGGCGCAAGAGTTCACCGATCATCGCGACCGGTTGTTCCGCAGTCCACCCGACTGGGAGAAGGAGCAACTCCGCCGTTCCCGTGCCCACCTGAACGTGCTGGCCGGCAAGACGCGAGACCTGGCGCGGCAAGCCCGGCAGATGCATCTGGCCCTTTACGACAACGGGCATTCGCTTCGCCTGGTGCCGGCGCTGGACCCCGGCGCCTTGGAGGAAGACCGCGATCCGGACGACGATGCCCAGCCGTGGCTGAACCTGCAAACGCTAATCCTGGGCTCCGACGATATCTTGAAAGGCTATCCCCCAGATGAACTCGGCAGTCTGCGTCGGGCGTTTTCCAAGGCAGGTTCGATCTACGTTGCCCGCGACAACCCCAAACGGGCCGAACAATTCGCCGCCGCCATGGACCAATTCGCTGCGGCAGTTCGCCGGCTGGGTGAACGGATCGAGCCCGTGCGCGAGAAGCTGCCGATTAGGCATCGCGATGAGAACCTGCTGGCCGCCACCGCGTATCCGCCGGTCGGCTACACTTCGGCCGAGCTGCGCTACAACCGGTCCGATCCGTTCTTCTGGTCGTGGCTAATCAACCTGGCGGCGATTGTCTGTTTTGCGTTGGGTTTCGGCGTGATGCGGAAGCCGATGTTTTGGCTGGGGATGCTCGTGCTTTTGGTTGCCCAACTGTGTACCTGTTACGGCTTCGGCTTCCGGACGTACATTACCGGCTGGGCACCGGTGACGAACATGTTCGAGACGGTCGTATTCACCGGCCTGGTGGTGGCGTTGCTGGGCTCATGGTTTGCGATGTTGCCGCTTATCGAGGATGGCCTAAAAGATGCCTGGCGCTTGGCGGCCATGCCGCTCGGCTGGGAAGCAACCCCATTGACCGACGCGCAAACCGACCTGATGCACCGCCGGTTGTGGACGGCCGGCAGTTGGTTGCTGCTTGCGGTTCGGGTGAACCTGACGATCCTGGCCTTCTTCGTGTTGTCCTGGTTTCCCTACGGCTCCGGCGGCGAAAGCACGATCATCAGCCTGTTACCCCGAACCGACCTCGGCTCATCGGTTCCCACAGCCAACGACCTTTTGACGTGGATCGTGGGGCTGTGCGTGTTGGCACCCAGCGTTTGGTACTTGCCCCGGGCGGTTGTTGCCGCGGTGGTTGGAGTCGTTATGGTGCCCTGGGGCCTCGTCAAACATGGCGCGGCCAAACCTCTCGAACAGGTTTTGGCCAGAAAATCGTTTGCCATGGTGGGAGCGGCCGTGGGATTCTTCGCCGCCTACCTGGCCTACTACTCGCCCGTCTTCCACAGAGACATAAACCCGCTGATGCCCGTCCTGCGCGACAACTTCTGGCTGACCATACACGTGCTGTCGGTCACTGCCAGTTACGGGGCGGGGGCGTTGGCTTGGGGATTGGCCAACATTGCGCTGGCTTACTACCTGTTCGGCCGCTACCGCGAGCCGCTCGAGCCGGCGGCGGACGCCGTGGCCAAAGGACATCGACCGGCCCACGGGTATCAGGCCCCAGCCAGGG
>JAUWJC010000508.1 GCA_030607895.1 Pirellulales bacterium | reverse complement strand
TTGACAAACAGGAACTCGCGCGAATACACGACCGTCTCGGCCATCATGTATTTCAGGCCGGTTTGCCGAACCAACTCGACGATCCGACGACACTCCTCGACGGTCGTGGCCATCGGCACGGTGCACATTACGTGCTTGCCGGCCTCCAGCGCGGCAATCGACATGGGAGCGGGGTCGGGGATCGGCGTGTTGATGTGCACCGCGTCGACCTCGGAATCGGCTAGCACATCTTCGTACTTCGCGTATCGCCGCTCGACTCCCAACGCGTCGCCGATCTCGTCGAGCCCCTTTTCCGACCGCTGGCAGATCGCGTACATGTTTGCCCGCGGATGTCTCTGGTAGATGGGAACGAACTCCGCGCCGAAGCCCAGCCCGATGATTGCCACGTTTACTTTGTCAGACGGCATAATGTGGTCCTTTCAATTCTATTCACATAAACCAGATCTCGTAGTATAGGCATATTGCCTGTGTTGTCCATTCACAGGCTGGAAGCCTGTGCTACGGCCTGAAATTCTACGCCTCGATGGTATACGGCTCGCGCTGCCGGCGGTTGATCAGCGCCGTGGCCTGTTCGTCGCCGACGAACTCATACTTTTCCGGGTCGAACTTGATCTTCCGACCCAGGATCATGGCGATATTGATCATGTGGCAGGCGTTCACCGAGTGGGCGTGCGTGTAGACATCGGAAATGGGCAACTCCCGGGTCTTGATGCAGTGGAAAAAGTTGCCCATGTGCGTGGTGATCGGCATTCCACGATAGAGCTTGTGAACCTCCTGATTAAGCCATTCGGTGTCGGCCTTGCTGGCGGCGATTTCTTTGACGAGCTTGCCTGTGAACCCTCCGCGGTTGACCCGGATGCGCCCCTTCTTACCCGAAATGATGATCTCGTTCTTGCCGCTAACCAGGCTGATCGTGTTGCCGTTGGGTAAGGTGAGCAGGGAGTCGAATTTGCGGGCCGTGTTGAAGCCCAGCGGCAGCTTGATCTCACCGTTAAGGAAAGCCACCGGGTCGTGCCCCGGAAAATATGGGAAATCGCCTTCGCCCTCGGTCTCGACGGCGCCCATCTTGTCGCCACCCAATGCCCAGAGGCAAGTGTCAATGTGGTGCGCGCCCCAGTCGGTTACATCGCCGCCGTTGTACTCCAGCCAACCGCGGAAGTTCCAGCCGATGCGGTGCGGCGTGAAGTCGACCTTGGGAGCCTGGCCCAGCCAGAAGTCCCAGTTCAACCCGGCCGGGGGATCGGTCGGCGCGAAGGACTTCACCTTGTCCCAATGTACATGTGGCGTGATCGAGGCGACGGCGTGCAGCTTCTTGCCCAGCCGGCCGCTCCGGGCCAGCACGATTGCCTTGAGGAACATCCGGTTGTACTCGCTCCGCTGCTGCGTGCCCACCTGGAATACTCTGCCGGTTTCCTTGGTCACCTTGCAGATCTGCTTGCTTTCCCCGATGGTCAACGTCAGCGGCTTCTCGCAGTAGACGTCTTTGCCGGCCTTCATGGCATCAATGACGATTTTGGAATGCCAGTGGTCGGGCGTACCGCAGGTGATCGCGTCAACGTCTTTTCGGTCCAGCACTTTGCGGTAGTCGCCGTAGATATCACACTTGCCGCCGCAGCGGCCGGCGAACCGCTCGGCATTGCCCTGATGCACGTCGGCGCAGGCCACCATGTTACCCAGCCCGCCGGCCTGGCGAGCAACGACAGTGCCGCGCGGACCCACGCCGATTGCCGCCACGTTCAGCTTGTCGTTGGCCGACTCCTGGGCCTTGGCCTGCGAACTGGTCCAGATGTAGGGTGCCGCGATACCGGCGGCGATACCGGCGGTGGTCTTCAAGAAGTCGCGGCGGTTGGCTCTTGTGTTACTCGTGGCATTATTCATGCTGATGTTCTTCCTAATTGGGAAATGAGCGGAATAATTGGTTGGAACGTTTGGCGTGGCAAGCAGCGCCGGCCAAACCCTGGCATTTCGTGCCGTAAACGGTTCCTGAAATCCTACGCCTCGATGGTATACGGTGCCCGTTGTGGGCGACTGACCAGCGCACTGGCTTCGGCGTCGCCGATAAAGTCTTCCTTTTCTGGGTTCCACACGAGCTTCCGCTTCAATAGCATGGCGATATTGCACAAGTGGCAGGAGCTGACGGTCCGATGGTGGGTGAAGACATCAGATGCCGGTTGCGAGCGGTCCCGAACGCAAGCAAAGAAGTTGCGCATGTGGTCTGGTGTCGAGGTATCATTGCCCGAGTTGGTAGGGTTTGTGGTGATACGGAAGGGGTCAATCGGTTTGCCCTTATAGAGTCGAGCCGCCTCCTCGACGAGCCAGTCGCGGTCCGCCTTGGTAAGCTCTTCGATCGGCTTGCCGGTAATGCGGCCGCGATTGACGTGGATCCGGCCCTTTTCGCCCTCGATGAGGATGCCGTTGCCCGATGAGTTGACGACCATGCTCGACTTGTTGGCAAACGTGAGCGTCACCTCGAACTGGGTTGCCGTGTTGTAACCGTTGGGTAGCTTCACCTTGCCGGCAAAGAAGCCCACCGGATCGAAGTCCTCCGGGATGAGCGGGAACTGGCCGCGGCCTTCAATCTCCACCGGGCCCGAATCCTCGTACCCCAAGGCCCACTGGGCGATGTCCAAGTGGTGTGCCCCCCAATCGGTCATTTCTCCGCCCGAGTATTCCAGCCACCAACGGAAGCTCCCGCGGAAGCGCTGGGGTGTGTACGGGACCACGGGGCACTGGCCAAGCCACATGTCGCAGTCCAAGTGAGCGGGCGGGTCGGCCGTGGGAAAGGGACCGCCGGCCGGACCACCGCCGATGGAGCAAGTGGCCTTGAGCACTTTACCCAGCCGCCCGCTCCGGGCGATGGCTACAGCCATCAGGAACTGCCCGCTGCTTCGTTGCTGGGTACCCACCTGCACTACGCGTTTGGTTTGCTTGACCGCCGCACAGATTTTTTTGCCCTCGTCGATGGTCAGCGTCAACGGCTTTTCACAGTAGACGTCCTTTCCGGCTTTGACCGCGTCGATGACAATCTTCGTGTGCCAGTGGTCCGGGGTGCCGATGGTTACCACGTCGACGTCCTTGCGATCCAGCAGCTTGCGATAGTCCTTGTAGCCCGCGCACTTGCTGCCGCCGGCGAACTTTTCCGCCCGATGTCGATCGACGTCGGCGCAAGCAATCTTCTGGCCGAGTTGACAGGCGATGTTGCCGACAAACGTGCCGCGGCCGCCGACCCCGATGCAACCGATGCGGAGCCGGTCGTGTTTGGATTCCTAGGGCCGGGGCTAAGAACGAGTGCAGCTATTCGGCGCAGCGGCCCCGGCGGCGGTGGGGGCGGGGGTGGTGAAGAAATCGCGG
>JAUWJC010000551.1 GCA_030607895.1 Pirellulales bacterium | reverse complement strand
CGCGCTAACCGCTTTAGCGCGGCCCGTTGGGCCTTCCGGATTGGTCGTTCCGCGACAGCCCCAGGGCTGCGCCCTGGGCTATGATAGTGCGGCCCGTTGGGCCTGATATCACCGCGCGACCCGCAACAAAAACCGGAACCGTTTTGGGGTGGATTTCAGTATGTCAACCCCGCATTTTCAACTACCCAGGACAGGTCCATGTTTTCGGCCTGGGGCCTACTCGCGAAAAACGTTTCTTGACCGAAAAATGGACCAGTCCCCAGCCGTGCATGAACGATTACGGGAAACTATTATACAGTGGGCCGAACTGTTTTGCACGCCTTTAGCCTTTTTCCGGTCCGGCGCTGGCCCACTGGTGGGCCGGTTGATCGTCGATCGGCTCGCCGCGCCGCATTCGCACGAGTGGTCTTTGCACGGAAAGGCCCCTGGACCGTGCCCAGTGGACGGCCGGGGCGTTGTCGACGGGAATGTCGATAAATATCCTCTGGCCGATGCAATGTCGAAGCGCCACGTCGGCCAGGGCGCGGCCCGCCTCGGGGTCGGCGGTGACCGCCGGCCCGATTTGCGTGGCGTGCGCGCCGCGGCGAGAGGTCAAGTAACCGACGATCTCGTCGTCGGCAACGAATGCGTGCATCGCCTCGGGCCGCTCGTCGTAGAGCCGCTTGATCAGCCGGTGGCGGTTGGTGCCCCGGATCTTCAGGTCCAATTCGAGCACCACGTCGAGTTGTTCGGTTGCGACCGGCCCAACGTCGGGATGCCACACACCGCCCGAGGCAACGCCTTCCATCCGAAGCAACTCGTACTCGACCACGAAGCCGAGCTTCTCGTAGACTGGCCGGCCCAGCGGCGTGGCGTCGAGCCGCACGGTGGGAACACCACGTGCGGCCAGGTGTTTTAGACAGTGTTCCATGAGCCGGGTGCCGACGCCCCGACCGCGAACCGATTTCTCGACCAGAACCATGCCGATCCAGCCGATCGAATCGAGCACGCAAGTGGTTGCGGTGCCGACCGGCCGGCCGTCGAGTTCGGCCACGAAGCAGCCGTCCGGCTCAAGTTCCAGAAACCGTCGCCAGTCGGCCTCCGTTTGGTTCCATCCGGCCTGGTTTTTCAGATACATACCCAGCGCCACGTCGGCGCCGGTCATCCGTCGAATATGGATCATGTTACGGGAAAACGGAGGTCGGAAGTCGGAGGTCGGCTGGTTCGTTTGTTATGTCAAGGCGTTGCCGATGGATGGTCGTTGCGAAGCCACAAGCGGTGGTCGTTAACCCTGGTTCCCAAGCTGGCGCCGGGCGTTAGAACCCCGCACCACCGCCACCACCACCGCCGCCGCCCTGCGTGCCGAACAGTCCGCTCCAGCCCTGCCCGCCGGTACCGCCACGACCTTCCGTGCTTTCTCCGGTTGCGAAATTGAACACGTTGACCTCGGAAACTCCGGAGAACATCGGCAAGCAGGTGACGCGGACGTAGCGCCGGTCGGCCGATATGACGGCGGTGGCCATCATGTTGGCCCCTTCCGGCAAGGTGATGATCACCGGCTGGTATCCCACCGCGCCGCCACCGACAAAGGGGAACATGCCGGCGGAGTTCATGCCGCTGTTATTGCCGGCGCTCTGTCGGGATTGGGCCAGGTGGAGCATTGTGCGAGGGTCCACGGCGGCGGCCAGTTGTTGTCCTAGCACCTGCCGGCGCACGGCCAACTGTCCGACGGCCGCGTTGGCAACCTGGTGCTGCTTCAGCGACTCCTTGCGACGCCCCCGGTCCAGGTCGAACACGACGACTGCCTCATCGTCGACAAGCGAGACTTTCTTGGTTAGAGTCTTGCCCTCTTTGGTACGGAAGTGGGTATCGATCCGGACGGTGACCTTGCCGGCCGTGACCTTACCCCAAACCCGACGCAGCAACATCCGGTAGGTACCGCTGAACGCCTTGGGACAAACGTAGATTTCCGAATACCCTTCGGAAGTATTCCCGGCGGTATGCGAGGAGCCGTCACCAAGCATCACGCCGCCGGCAGTCGTCCTCGGATTGCGGAGCGAGCAGATCGTGCCCGATGGTTCCTCGACCAGCAGGTCGACGTCGGCATCGCCGGTCCATGAAACCCGAACCACGCAGTCGCGGATTACCGCTTCATCCAGCGCCCGTTGGAACTTTTTGGCCTGTTTGGCGTGTTTTTCGGCACGGAGTTTTGCCAGGGTGGCCCGAGCAGTGCGGAGCCCCGCCTTCCAGACTTCGTTTTGGCTACTTGGCCAGGCCTGGCCGACGATTCCCACGACAGCCCACTTGACTGCCTCCAAATCACCCAGCCGCTTGGCCGCTTTCAGGCCGTGCAGGTACGGTTCGGGCCGGACCGGTTCGAGCCGTGCAACCTGGCGAAAGATGTCCAGGGCCCGACGGGCCAGGCCGAGATGCGCCAGATAGGTGCCGACGTACATCAGATCCGCCGTGTTGTCGGCAAAATCGACCGCCGACATGACTGCCCGCTCGATTTCCTGCTTGCTCCGCCCGTCGGCCTGCATGGCCAACGACATGGCCTCGTACATCCACGACTGTACCTGGCGGTGCCGCAAGGCGGCCTGGATCAGGGCGATGACGTGGTCGTACTGCTTGTCTTTCATCAGGCGTCGGACGGCATCGCGAACGGCGGCGTGCTCGGGCTGGTTGGCCGAGAGGTATTTCTCCCACACGGCGTTCGGGTCGGCCCCTTCTTCAATTTCCACCTCGATTTTTTTCGGCCTGTTCGCGGACGCGGCGGACTTATCGACTTTTGCGTCAGGCAGATTCCGCTTGGGCGATACGTTCAAATCGTCCTTAACAGCGAAGGC
This sequence comes from Pirellulales bacterium, assembly GCA_030607895.1. Taxonomy (GTDB): domain Bacteria; phylum Planctomycetota; class Planctomycetia; order Pirellulales; family Thermoguttaceae; genus JAUWJC01. Next base: position 125 of record JAUWJC010000551.1, on the reverse strand, counting down.
GCGGAATCCACCGGGCGGGACCGGTGGGAGCACGCCTTGCGGCACGTTGAACATTCCGCCGCCGCCGCCCATGCCGCCAAAACCGCCCATCATGCCAGTGCTCTCAATAGGCAGTACCAGGTCGG
>JAUWJC010000236.1 GCA_030607895.1 Pirellulales bacterium | reverse complement strand
TGGATGACGCAAGGGGTCCCGATCACTGCGCAACGCTTGGCAACCCACGACGAACAACCGGGACTTTGGGACCGCGAAAAAATAACTTGTACAAGTTTAAGCGAGGGGGGCACGTCCCTGAGCGCAGCGAAGGGCGTGGGCGCCCGGCTCAACACGCCCTTCGTTCCTCAGGGACGTGCCACCCAATTGATTAAGTTATTTTTGCGCGGGCCCTTTCTGTCGAGCTTGAATGTCCTCGGCCGAAATCAAGCATACCAAGTCCTGCCCGAGGGCGTCGATATCGATAATCAGCCGGTCCACGCGGCTGACGAAGAACAGGTAGAAGATCAGGGCGGGAATGGCTACGGTCAATCCGGCCGCGGTGGTCAGCAGCGCCTCGCTGATGCCGGTGGCCAACAACTCCGGACGCCCCAAGGCGTCGCTGGTGGCAATTGCGTTGAACGCCCTGATCATTCCGACCACGGTCCCCAGGAGCCCCAACAGCGGGCTGATGGTGGCCACGGCATTAAGCACGCGGAGGTATTTCCGCAGGCCGTTGGTTATCCGTTCGCCGGCATCGATAATGGCTTGCTCGACTTCGACGGCCGGCCGCCCCCACTTGCGAACCGCCCCGGCAAACACCGCGGCCCCGGGGCTGTTATTCTCGTCGCACAGGGCCAGTGCCTGCTCGCGGTTCAAATCACCCTGTTTCATTTGTTCCAGGAACCGGGAGACAAAAGGCTTGGGGATGATGCGGCCGCGGCGGAGACTGCTGGTCCGCTCGAACACGAAGGCCACCAGTATGAGCGAGGCAATGCCGATGGGGATCATCATCGGGCCGCCCTGGACGATGATGCTCCACAGATCTTTGGTCGGGATGGGCTCCTCTTCGGCCACCGGGACGACGGCGCCCTCCGATCGAGCGGCTTCGGTCGGCGGAGGTCCCGCCTCGTTCTGGGCCGGCAGATCTTGGGCGACGGCCCAGATGCCAAATAGCGCAACGGCGACAAGCAGCCAAGCGGTCCGTATCCGCAACGGTCGTATCATATCCATCATGCCAAACGGCTCCTATAAAGCCGCGACCGGTGGTCGCGGTCGTGGCAAGAAACATGCGGTTTTTCGAATCGTTCACTGCGACCACCGGTCGCGGCTTTATGGCTAAGCCGGGTCGGTTTTCTCCACTGCGTTTCCGCCGGTCCGTTGTTTGACCAGCCGCAGCCGGTGGCCCGCCTCCTCGGCAAAACTTGATTTAGGATAAACCTTTAACAGCCGGGCGTACAGTTCCGCGGCTTCCTTCCATTCTCCCAGCAACTCGTGACATTTTCCAGCCTGCAGCAGTGCCCCCGCCTGCCAGATGGGAAACGCATAAAGTATCTCCAGCCGCAGGAACTCCCGCAGAGCCGCCTCGTAGTTCTTTTGGTGGAAATAGCTCTCGCCGATCATCCACTGCGCCATGGCGGCTGTTTCGGTCTTGCTGCCGTGGGGGGATTGAACAACCCTCTGGTATATCTGCCGGGCGGCGGCGAAGTCGGCCTGACTGGCCAGGCACCGCCCGATTACGAAGTCGGCCTCGTACTGCTGCTCGAAATCGGGATACTCCGACTCGATCTTCGACGCAACGGCCAGTGCTTCCGTCCACTTCTTCTCGTGCCACAACACCTGGGCACGACGCAGGCCGACCATTGCCTGCCAGGGTTCGTTGTGGTCTGTTGTCTGTTTGGCAAGCTGATCGAACAGCTTTCCGGCCGCCTGGTAATCGTCCTGCCGATAGACGGCATCGGCGATCCAGTACTCGGCCACCCGGCGCAGGGGGCTTTCCGGATAGTCCTTGATCAGCAGTTTGAACGGTGGCCCCACTTCTTTCCATTTCTTTTCGGCCACGGCGAGTTGGCCTTTCAGGAACAGGACATGCTCGCGAACCGAGGCGAGCGGTTTATCGCCCAGCACGTCCGCCAACAGCTTGCCGGCCTGGGCATAGTCCTTGGCGTCCAAAGCACTCTGGGCCAGGCGGTAGGTGGATTCGGCCCAATAGTCGCTCTTGGGAAACTCCTTCGAGAGCCGCGTAAGCACGTTGTTGGACTCGTCCAGCTTACCCAACTCGTCGAGTACCCAGGCCCATTCGTAGAGCACCGCGTCCAATTCGGGCAGCTTTGGATATGCCTTGACCAATTGCTCGTAGAGGTTGGCGGACTGCTGGTTTTGCTGGAGTTCGTCGCGTACTCGGGCGGCGGCCAACAGGGCCTCGGGATGCTGGGGGCTTTTGGGGTATTTCTCGATCACCAGATCGTACATAGCCAAAGCGGCGTCGGGTTTCTTGAGTTGCTGAAGAATCCGGCCGCGAGCCAACGCCGCCTCGGCCGCAAGCGAGGCATCGGGGTTCTTCTTTAAGAGTTGATCGAAAGTGGCGGCCGCCTCGTCGAGTTTGCCGGTCTTGAACTGACTCCACGCCAGACCCGACAGGCCCTTTGCCGTGTACTGACCCTGCCCGCCGCCGCCGGCCAGCCACGCGAACAATCCGGCCGACCACTTGCGGTCGCCCGCATCGTAAGCCGCCTCGGCAAGCTGTTCGGCAGTCGGGGCGATTAGTTCATGCTTAGGGTGCTTTTCGAGCAGTTCCGCGAAAAGCCTTTTCGCATCGTCGAGCCGCTTGGTTCGCGCGTAGCAGATAGCCAGTTCGGCCTTGCACTTTACGGCCGCCTCGCCCGTCGGCTTGCCGGCCAGAACGGCCTCCAACGGCCGGACGGCTTCGGCATACCGTTCGGTAGCTACCAGCAGGGAGCCCTGGGCCAATTGGACATCTGCTTTCAACGGGCCCGTGGCCGAGTCAAGCGCCGGCAACAGCACGGCCAGGGCGTCGTCGTAGCGTTTGAGGCCCTCGTAGGCAAGCGACATCAAATACCGATCTTCCGGATTGAGATCGTGCTGCTGGTCGGACAGAAGCGGATCGAGAATCCGCTCCGCCCGCTCGTATTGCTTCCGCTCCAGCAGCGATCGACCCAGGATTCGCCGGAGGTCGGCTTTCATGAGGCTATCGGGAAACCGCTTGACGAAGGCGGCGATGTGCTGTTCCAACGCCCGATAATCCTTGCTTCTGAGGGCCGCCTGGACCTTGCCGCGCATGGCGTCGTCGATCCACTCGTTGTCGGGCTCTGCCGAGGCGATCACCTGGTCGAACTGCTCCGAAGCGGCTGCCGGATCGCCTGCCCGCAACAGGGCATCGCCCGCCTGAAATCGGATCGCTGGAACCAGCTTGTGCTTCGGATTGACCTGGGCGACGGCCAGGAGCGTTTTGGCGGCGGTTGGCCAGTCTTTTTCGGCCTTTTGTGCCAGTCCAAGCCAGTATTGGGCCTCGATTCCCACTTTCGGGTCGGACGCGACGGTCTGGAACAAAGTCTTGGCTTCGTCGAGCCGGCCAAGCTTCATCAGGGCCCAGCCGCGGCAGAGCCGGGCGCTTGGCTGCCAAGGGCTGTCGGCCAGCCTCTTCTCGAACGCCCCAAGCGTGTCGACCGCCTCGGCGTACTTTCCAGTCGAATACTGGAGGGCCCCAAGCCGGAATTGTGCCTCGTCGGCCAACGGGCCGGCGGTCTTGGCAGCTACGGCCAGATAGAGCCGGGCGGCTTCTTCGCTTTTCCCATCCTTCTCCAGTGCTTGGGCGAGTCCGAACCGGCAGTCGTCCTGGAGTGGACTCTCCGCAAACTCGGTAAGGCCCTGTCGGAAATAGTCCGCCGCTTGCGTCGTGTTCTTCTCGGCCAGCGCAAGGTCGCCCAGGTATGGTAATACATAAGCGTTGAGCTTGTCTTTGGGATACTTCTTTCGAAACGCTTCCAACTCGGTTTTTGCCTGGCCGGTCTTGTCGGTCAGATATGCTGTTTCGGCTGCCCGAAACAGGGCTGCTCGGGCAAACCGTCCCGTTGGCTGCCGCTTCAGGTAATCGCGGAACTCGTCGCCCGCTTCGCCCATGTGCCCCAACTGCAAGAGACTCTCGGCGAGGAAGAAGCGGCCCACCTCGGCGTTGGCGTGGTTCGGATACTTCTTGAGGTACCCTTGGAACTCCTCGACGGCCAGTTTCCATCGCCCTCGGGCGTAATGTCCCGCAGCCACGGCATACCGGTCGTCGGCCTCATCCGCCCACGCCACCCCCGATACCAGCACGGCAACCAGCGCGATGGACAACAGGACGGATTTTCGCGAAGGATTTGGTAACATGGCCGTCTTTTCAACGGGCTGCTGGATATCCACCTTAAATCGTATGGAAGTGGATACGAACTGGCAAGCCGCTTGCCTTCGCAACCAATTTCGCAACATCCCGGAAATACAGCACCCCAGTGGCTTCGGCCGGCTGAGGGCGTCCACTGGGGCTGTTTTTGTCGATCGGGTTCTTGAGGCCGTCAGCCGGACCCGCTAATATCCGCTGCCCGGCCCGCAATCCACATTGCCCACCATGTGAAGGTGGTTGTGGTCGATATAGATCACTTCCTGGGAGTCTTCGTCGGTGGTTGTGTAGGGTACGGGCCAGCCGGTGCGTGTTACCTCGGTGTAGTAGACGATGCACTTGTAATGGGCATGATGGAGTTGGGCCGGGCCAATCAGCGGATACACGCGAGGCGGATCCACGTAGTCGGCAATCGGCTCAACCACGATTCGCACGTTGTTCCGCTGGACTTCGTGGAGCAAGGGCACGCCGCCTTCCAGCGGATGGGCTTCCTCCAACGCCCTCATGATCTCATCATGTGAAGGCGGATCCAATGCCACTGCCGGACCGCCCGACGTGATCGGACCCAAAATCGGTACCCGCTCGTAACGCTCCTTGACGTGGTGTTTGTCCTCCAGGCGGTCCTGGAAATACGGGCTCATGGGAATGGGTACCTGTAGTATCCCCAGGCTGGGCCCGTAGGTCGCGCAACCGGCCGCCGTACACAACCATATCAACGCCGTGCACATCAGCGCCGGGACGATAGTAGCGGAGATGTTCCTGTGAAGCATGAATGGTTCCTCGCCCAATTTGGTCTGAAAATCGACAGCCTGACGCATGCCTGCCTTCAGTTACCCCAAGGAAGCAAACAGCGCGAGCCCTTCGTGGCTACTGTCATTTATCGTGTGAAAAGGTGACGAACTTGCGGGTTTTTCCGGTTGTGACGGCGCGAGGGGTAAGGGGGCCGAGGAAGGGGGGCAAGGGATGTGACGAAGGGGTGGGTGGTGCGACGCCGCAAGCGGCCGCCTTCGAGTTTGGGGGGTTGATGCGAAGCGAGGTAATGGTATAATATATGTATCCCACTTCTAGTGTGGGATTTTTCAGATAAGCCGCGCTCTTCCCCCCCTGGAGCGCGGCTTTTCTTTCTTGCTTGGTGTTGCGACCGTCAGCCGCTTGCGGCTTCGCATGGTCCATCGGCCCATCGTCCAATATTGTGGGCGGCCAGTGTTTGTGCGCGGCGTCCGTTCTCGATATCATGGAAAGCATGAACCGAAAAAACCGAAAAAGGGACCAGGTTTAATTTTTGCGAAGCACCCTCCGGGCCGCAGGCGGCAAATTAAACCTGGGCCCTTTTTCGGCTGCACCACTCACAACGGGGGATGCGACATGAGATTCAGCCTATTGACACTTCTGCTCGTCGCCATCTGTTGCGAGACGCTTGCCGCCGAAAAACCGGAGGTGCAACTGCGCGACCCGTGGGAGTCGGAGTACTCGGGCGAAGACGCGACGGGCAAGCATGTTATCGCCCTGTGGGACTTCAAGCCGGGTGCCCAGACCAAGGATGCATCGGGACACGGCCACGATTTCACGCTGGAAGACGCGAAGATCAACCCGGCCGGCCGATTCGGTTCCTGCCTGGAATCGTTCCGCGGATGGCCGGTGGAAGACAAGCGTCACCGTGCGGCGGTCAAGAATCATCCGGCCCTGACGCCCAAGGGCCCGTTTACTATCGAGATGTGGATCAACCCTAAGCCGGAACTCGACGCCGAGTACCCCAGCGCAATTCTCTTCGATAAGAAGTACGTCTCGCACAACGATTATCAATGGGTCCTCGGCCAGCCCGACCGCAGCGGTGCCCGCGCGATGCAGATGAACTTGGGATTCGGGTTCGACTCGTCCAGTTTTCATTCCCAACCGGCCAAGTACGAGCCGGGCGCGTGGCGCCACATTGCCTTCACATACGACGGCGAAGGCACGGGAAGCTTCTTTCTCGACGGCAAGCCCTGGGGCTCTCGGCAGGTGGCGGGCAGAAAGAGCGTAGTTGCGGGCGGACACAACCTGTTTATTGGCGACCGCGTGGGCAGCCTCTATCACGGTTTTCCGGGCTTGATCGACCAGGTGCGCCTTTCGAGCGGCGTCCGCCGGTTCGGCCGCGTCCAGTTCCAGCGGACCTCCGACCGCTCGTGCTTCGTGCGGATGGAGCCGGAAGCGCGAGTGTCGTTCTCGGTCACCAATCTTCAGCGCGAACCGCTCGTTGAAGGAGTGGTCACGATCTCGCTCGACGGTATTGCTCGAAAGCAGTTCAAGCTGCCCAAGCTCGACCCGGGAGCAACGACCCCAATCGACTATCCGATCGACACAAGTCTCCGGCCGAACCCATATCGGCTGATCGCCCGGCTGAACATACCCGGCCCCAAACCGCACCAAAGCGAACAAGCCTTTCCGGTCCGTATCGTGCCGCGTCGCCCGGCCGACCGTTTTCCGGTGGTGATGTGGGGCGGTGCGTCGGGCGACATGGAGCAACTCAAGCGAATTG
>JAUWJC010000281.1 GCA_030607895.1 Pirellulales bacterium | reverse complement strand
TTTAAACGCCGCCACCTTGGGTGGGTTTTAAAAAATTAAAAAAAAAACTCAAACACCCGCCACAATTGGGCGCGGCTTTACAATTCAAGTGCCTATCGTTTTCCCGCCATTTCGTGGAAGAGCTTTAGTCGGGCTTGGATCTCCGCGAGGCTGTCGCCGCCGAACTTGTCGACCACCGCCCGGGCGATCTCGAAAGCCACCACGTTCTCGACGATTACGCTGGCCGCCGAGACGGCGCAGACGTCGCTTCGCTCGTAGGCGGCTTCGTCGGGTTGCTTGGTTGCGAGGTTGATCGACTCCAAGGGCCGGGCCAACGTGCTGATGGGTTTCATCGCCGCCCGAACCACGATCGGCTGGCCGTTGGTCATCCCGGCCTCCAGGCCGCCGGCGTTGTTTGTCGGCCGGGTAAAACCCAGCGAGCGGGTCGAAGTCTGTTGGGGGTCGTAGCGGATCGGGTCGTGTACCTCGGAACCGCGCCGCCGGGCGGACTCGAACCCCAGGCCGATCTCGACACCCTTGATCGCTTGCACGGCCATGACGGCCTGGGCGATTCGGCCGTCGAGTTTGCGGTCCCACTGGGCGTGCGTACCCAGCCCAAACGGCACGCCCTCCACACGGACCTCGATCGCGCCGCCAAGCGTATCGCCCCGCTCGCCGCAGGAGTCGATAAGTGCCTTGACCTCGTCGTCTTTGTCGGGATCGAGCGAATAGACCTCGCTGGCGTCGCGAGATTCTCGCTGTTGTTGGAGAGTGCCGGGCTTGGGGTCGATGCGGATCGACCCAAGCTCGACCACATAGCCCAGCGCGGTGATACCCAAGGGCGTGAGTAGCTCCTTGGCCAGCGCCCCGGCAGCTACCCGGGCGGCCGTTTCTCGGGCGCTTGCCCGTTCGAGTATCGCACGGATCGACCCCAGGTACTTGATGCTACCGCTCAGATCGCCATGGCCGGGCCGCGGCCGCTGGATATCTTCAAGCTTTTCGAGTTTGTAGTCCTTATTGACCACCAGCAGGGCGATTGGGCTACCGAGCGTCTTGCCTTGCCGGGTGCCGCTGAGAATCTCAACCCGATCCGTCTCGATCTGCTGCCGGCCGCCGCGTCCGTATCCGCCTTGGCGGCGGCGCAGTTCGGCGTCGATGGCCTGAGTATTGATTTCGACGCCGCCTGGAAAGCCGTCGACAAGAGCCAGGAGTGCCTTGCCGTGCGATTCGCCGGCTGTGTGGTACTGCAGCATGTGGAAGGCTCTCAAACTGTAAGGAGGGGAGTCCGAAAATGGGGACTGGCTCCGTCACGGGCTGGGTTTTTCGGCAGTTTCCGGAATGCCGACGGTGCCTGTCCCCTTTTTCGGACGCAGTTCGAGTAAAAAACGTTGTTCCCAAAGGCTGAAAGCTGATAGCTGATAGCTAAAAGCTGATAGCTGACCGCTGATAGCTGACCGCCCGTACGCGGTAAATCTACCACAACCTCTCACAATCACAAAGCGAAACCAGGAAAACAATCGTGGCCACGTACAGCACCAGCGACTTCCGAAAAGGGCTCAAGGTCCAAATGGACGGCGACCCGTACCTGATGATCGAGTGCAATTTCGTCAAGCCGGGCAAGGGACACGCACTCTACAAGTGCAAACTGAGGAACCTCGTTCGCGGCACGGTCATCGACCGAACCTATAAGAGCGGCGACTCGATCGAAGCGGCCGATGTCGAAGAGCTCGAAGCCCAGTACCTCTATCGGCAAGGCGATACATTCGTCTTCATGGACAACGAGAACTATGAGCAGTACGAACTGTCCGCCGAGCAGGTCGACGATGCCTGGAAGTACATCAAGGAAGGCATGAACTGCGGCATGGTGCTGTTCAACAATAATCCGCTTACCTTGACCCCACCCAATCACGTCGTGCTGAGAGTCGAGTATTGCGAGCCGGGGGCCAAGGGCAACACGGCCACCAACGTAACCAAGCCGGTCAAATTCGAAACCGGCGCGGAAATACCGTGCCCCGCATTTGTCGAGATCGGTCAGTTGGTCAAGATCGACACCCGCACCGGCGAGTACATCGAACGGGTGAAGGAGTGAAGGGAAGGGGGAAGGCGGAAGGCGGAAGGCGGAAGGGGGAAGACGGAATGCGCAACGCCTCCCAGCAGCACGGCTTTCAGCCTGCCGCCAGTTGGAAAAACCTGCGGCTTAGGGCCGATCTGCTACGGCGGGTGCGAGAGTTCTTCCACCGGCGTGAGTTCCTGGAAGTCGAAACGCCCATCCTTTCCGCCGATACGGTCGTAGACCGACACTTGGACCCGTTCTGCGTCAACGCCGAGCCTAACCGACGGAAACTCTGGCTGCAAACCTCGCCCGAGTTCTGCATGAAACGCCTGCTGGCCGCCGGCGCCGAAGCAATCTACCAAATCACCCGGGCGTTCCGCCAGGATGAACGCGGACCGCTACATAATCCGGAATTCACCATCGTCGAATGGTATCGCAAAGGCGACGGACCGGACGAAGGGATGCAATTGCTCGGCGACCTTTGCGAGGAGCTTTTGGAGCGAGGTCCGGTCGGCCGGGTCAGTTATCGGGAGGCGTTCGGGCGGCACGTCGGATTGGACCCGCATATGGTTGGCACCGAGGCGCTCGTCTCGGCGGTTCGGCAACAGGGAATCGAACCGCCCCAAAATCTTTCGGTCGACGACCGGGACGGCTGGCTCGATTTGCTTCTGGTCGAACTGGTCCAGCCGCACTTGGGCAACACGAAACCGGTAATCGTTTACGACTATCCGGCCAGCCAGGCGGCACTCGCCCGCATCCGACCCGACGAGCCGCCCGTGGCCGAACGGTTCGAACTATACGCCTCGGGCATCGAGCTTGCCAACGGTTACCACGAACTTGTCGATCCGGCCGAGCTGCGGCTTCGCAATGCCCAAAACAACCGAAAGCGTCAAGCCGACGGCAAACAACCGCTGCCCGAGCGGAGCCGGCTACTGGCGGCCATGCAGTCCGGCCTGCCCTCGGCCGTGGGCGTCGCCCTGGGTTTCGACCGGGTGGTTATGCTGTCCGCCGGGGAAAAGAGCCTTGATGCAGTCATCGCGTTTCCCCTGGATCGGGCGTAAACACGGCCGGTAGCACTTGCAATTGGCCACGGAAACCATTATTAGTAGAAATATGGGGGGAACCGGCAAGCTGGAATCGACGATTCTGACGTGATGCAAGTCTAAGATGTTTGAAGAACTGAGACTTTTAGGACCGACAGAAAGCAGCATCATTGTACAGACACGGAAGGGTAGCGCCATCCGTAACCTGATAGAACTCGAACCGGGGGATCAGCAACGCCGGAGATACCGATTATTGCTTAACAAATTCGGCCGGAGTTGGGTTGAGCGAAAACCTCCCACTGGAACGTATAATTGTGCTGGACATGTATGGGCCAGTCGCCGAACCGCCCTTCTTAGGCCAGAAGATTGGCGGATGATTCTAGATGAGGACGGTTATCGCCGACTGGGTGATATGGAACGGCCTGTTGCTGGCGATCTCGTACTTTACGTTGACAACAGAAACAGCGAAATGTTGCACGTTGGCAGAATTCTCAGACTCCGAGCGGGTGTCGCCGATGGTTCACCGCCTATTCCCTGGGTACTGAGCAAGTGGAACTCGACTTCGGGTGAAGTGATGCACAGGGCTCCGGACGTGCCCTTTTCCGCACAGGGTATCTCGCATAGAATCGAATTTTGGACTGATCGGCCGAATCTGTAGAGAATGCTCATGAGTGCAAAGGTCCTCGAAGCACTGACGTCTGAAGAGCTTGCCCTGTCTGTTGGGTTTCTGTCAACCAGTGAAGCCTTACGCCGATTCCTCGCCACAACCCGCGAGGTTGCCGCGGTTAGGCAGGCTTTTGAGGAAGGGGCCATTATAGAGGAAACGGTACGGCGATTCGTGTCGGACCTCTTGGCGGATTTCCGTCGTGGTGAGCGGTTCCCACACGAAGTTGCACTGGCCGCGCTGGCGGTTGCCCTGCAAAGGCGCCCCACGGATTTTTCGGAGGAGTTCCTGAGAGATCTGTCTCAACTCAAGCTGGCTGAGATGAGCACTTGTATCCGTGTGGCGCACGAGTGTCGGAAACGTCGAGTGTCTCTTGCGTGCGCGGTATCCAAGGATTTCAACCTGCCGACATCAGGTGAATCGCAGCTTTTTCACGTGAAGACTTTCGTGTCGCCTTTGCGAGATCGCCACAATGACTCTGCCAACACAACCGCCACGTGTGAGGTGACGTGATGCCAAGCCTGGAATACTTCATTGTTTCCGAGGGTGTATCCGTTGATCAGAATACAAATAACGTGAGCGTATTTGCCATACTAGAGGAAATATCTGGCTCGCTACCCCTACGGGGATCGCGGCTAGTTGCCACTAGTAGTTGGAACATGTCACCAGACGAGCAAGACCGCGACTTTCAGGTGGCACTCAGGATTACTTTGCCGAGTGGGAAAGTTATGCCAGAATCGAACGACCTCAAAGTAAACTTCACTACCACGCGAAGGCGCCATCGTGTCTTTCAGCACGTGTCTGGATTAGCTGTCGAGAAGCCTGGTGACCTCGTATTCGAAGTCCTTCTCGATGGCGAACCGAAGGCGACCCATACGATCACAATCCACGCGCATGATCCGGATGATTGACTCGTCTTTTAGTATGCGTGTCTCACCCGGTCTTTCAGCTTTAGAGGAATTTTCGCGTGTCCCCTTCCATCCAAACCGTCCGCGTTGAGTTGGCCGAGCGGAGTTATGATATCGAGATCGGCACGGGCAACCTGGGCCGGGTGGGGCAGTTCCTGGTCGAGCGTGGTCGGGTTTCACGCGCGGTGGTGATTACCGACGAAAACGTCCGCACGCCGCACGCGGACAAGGTGGCTGAAAGCCTGGCCGGCCAGTCCATCGAGGTCGACGTGGTGGGGGTCGAGCCGGGCGAGCCGACAAAGTCGATCGACATGGCGGCCGGGCTGTGGGAAGGCCTGCTGGAATTGGGGGCCGACCGCAACACGGTCGTCGTGGCTGCCGGCGGCGGAGTGGTGGGCGACCTGGCCGGGTTTATCGCCGCAACATACGCTCGGGGTATCCGCTTCCTGCAAGTGCCCACCACGCTGCTGGCCCAGGTCGACAGCTCCGTGGGCGGCAAGGTGGGAATCAATCTGCCCGGGGCAAAAAACATGGTCGGCGCGTTCCTGCAACCGCTGGGTGTGCTGATCGACACGGCCACGCTCGATACACTGCCAAAACGCGAGTACCGGGCCGGACTGGGCGAAGTGGTTAAGTACGGCGTGATCCTCGACGCGGGGCTCTTCGACTACTTCGAGGCGAACGTCGATGGCCTGCTCGGCCGCGAGCACGAAGTGTTGACCTATGTAATCGCCCGATGCTGCCACTTGAAGGCCGACGTTGTTCGACAGGACGAGCGCGAGGAGACCGGTCTGCGGGCGGTTCTCAATTACGGTCACACTTTCGGCCACGCATTGGAGACGCTTACCGGCTACGGCAAGCTGCTGCACGGCGAGGCGGTATCGATCGGCATGTTGTGTGCCTCCCGGCTGGCCGAGCGATTGGGCCGGGTAGACGCCCAGTTCACCGCCCGGCAGCACGCGCTGCTAAAATCCCTCGGTCTGCCGGTCGACTTGCCCGAAGTGGATCACGACCGGATTATCGAGGCCATGACCCACGACAAGAAGGTCCAGCACGGCCGGCTCCGCTTCGTGTTACCCAGTCGCATGGGGCACGGCGAACTGGTCGGCGACGTGGCCCCGGCCGACGTCCGCGCCGCTCTGACCGGTTAGGTGCGGGAAGACCCCCCCATGAACAAGTTGCTGATATACTCGACGCGGTCACAAACTGCGGTTTTGGGATGGAGTTATCAGTTATCAGTAGTCAGTAACTGAGGCCTGGTTCAAAGCGACGAGTTCTTGGGTGACACGTGACAACCCATGT
>JAUWJC010000330.1 GCA_030607895.1 Pirellulales bacterium | reverse complement strand
GCCGGCGGCTACCTCGCGCTGGGAAAACTCACTGCAAAAGTGGTCAGTGGTCAGTGGCCAGTGGCCAGTGCGAAACCGCAAGCGGCAAATCAGAAATCTCCTTCATCTTTCATCCTTCATCCTTCATCCTTATTCTCCGTCCGCACTCCCACCGCCCTCATCACTGACCTGGGCACCGAGTTCGGCGTGGAAGTGAGCGCGGAGGGAACCACCGAGTCGCGAGTCTTTCGCGGCTCGGTGAAGGTGCAAGTAGTGGGTGGCACTGGCTTAGCCAGTGGCACTCCGCGCGAGGTGATTTTGGGCGAAAACGAATCGGCGCGGGTGCAACACGGCGAGGACGCCGAGAACCCACTGGTCATTGTCCGCGGTCTGGCCGATCCAACCGCTTTTTCTTCCGTTCGGCCTGGACAGCTTGCGCAGGTGGTCCAGGAGCGGCAACTGGAACCCTTCCGCCGCTGGCAGGCATTCAGCGAGGAACTGCGCAATCGCGACGACTTGCTGGCGTACTACGATTTTCAGCCCGACGAGAGTGATCGTCTGGTGTTGCGCAACCGCGCGGCGACGGGCCGGCAGTTCGACGGCCGCATCGAGGGCGGCAAGTGGACCTCGGGCCGTTTTCCCGGCAAGTACGCCTTGCGGTTCGGATGGCCCGGTAACTTCGTCCGCGTCAACATCCCCGTCGAGTGCCGCCGGTTGACGTTGGCCGCCTGGGTAAAGCTCGATTATCTGAGATACCTCAGCGGCCTGCTGATGTCGGACGGCTGGAACATCGATGGTAGGGACTTCGTGGGCCGAATCGCCTGGCAGATAGACGACGGCGGCAGAATGTCCTTTTGCTTGGACAACTGGAAAAACAATACGTACTCTTCGCCAGCGTTCAACAACGTCGGGGCGCTCGGCCATTGGCGGCACCTTACCGTGGTCTACGTTTACGGCCCCGAAGCGAGCCGCGCGACCTTCTATTTCGACGGTGAGCACGTGGGCGAAGGGGACATGACCGCCGGCGTCCGCCCGACGATGGCGGCCAAGCTCGGACCGGCCACGATCGGCGCGTGGGATTCACGGGGGGCCGACCGCCCGGCCGACGCCGCGGGCGACGGCCGGAGTTTCCGCGGCGCCGTCGACGAATTGATGATCTTTAGCGAGGCGCTTTCGCCGGAGGAAATCCGCCGACTTTTCGAGCGTGGCGGGGCCTCCGCCGTCGAGAAGAGCGCGGCAGCCGCAGCCGCAACCGAAAAGAAAGGAGAACAGCCCATGAATGGTCCATAGAGCCAGTGTAGTCCGCACACGCCGTGTGCGGACCATCGTTGGGGTGGCCAGTTGCACTGCTAACCCAGGGGCGACAGTACAACTGTCGCCCCAACGAGAGGTGTCAACGGACGCGGAGCGTCCAGCCAGTGCGTTCCCACGCGGAGCATGGGAACGAGAAACGTGAAAACGCACCACGGAAGTCGTAGTTCAGAGGTTGTTTTCAGTCAAAGTTTACCTTTTTTGAGTCAAGGAGATTAGTGATGAAACGCAGAATTCTATGTGTGTCGGCGGTTATGGTATGCTTGGTCGTGGCAGCACGACTCGAAGCGTCCATGATCGATACCACCACCTCGGGCGATTGGATCGGCGTTTACGGCCAGGACGGATACATCCTTAACGGCTACATAGGGGTGGGGTGGAGCCTCGCCGACAAGGCAAAAGACCTCACGTCGCTGCCGAGCTATGTGTCGAACTACGCCTACGTCGGCGGTACGAACATGGCGTATGTCCCGGGGAACCAGTACGTAGGCCCTACGGCGGCCACTTTGGCGGCCGCTTTGCAGGATCCTAGGGATCCCACGGGTGCGCGAAAGGTTGGCTTCGTTTACTGTAGCCCCGGCGAGGCCTTCACCGTTAGCCTATACTTGGAGGCCGATGCGCCTGCGTTCCAATTGGCGGTGTATGCGCTGGACGGAGCCACCACCACCACCCCCTGGGGAGGCCGGGGTGACGATATCACGGCCAAGTGGTTAGGCGAGCCCACGCCATTCGATTCGGCAACGCTCACCTTCACCGACGTAATTGGCAAGTGGGCCGTGTTCGACGTGGACCCACAGGGGAGGACGCAGTTGGACGTCACGTTTGCAATCGCTCCGGCCGCCACGAGGCAGGAAGCGATGCTCAACGGCATGATGTTCACCACCGTTCCGGAGCCGGGAACGATCGCTCTATTGGCCACCGGCCTGATCGGGCTGCTCTGCTATGCATGGAGGAAGCGGAGATAGATAACTGCTCCCCTCTCCCTCCGGGGGAGGGGCAGGGGGTGAGGGCTGTTGGCGTGAGTGGGTTTCGGCCATACTCACCGCAGCCCTCACCCTAACCCTCTCTCGGGGGGAGAGGGGGCAATCGATGTATGATTTCTGATTTGACTGGCGGATCCGATGTCGTCACGACATGTTTTCGTGACGACGCTCGGAGCACCGGCCATTTTCGGAAGCACAAGAACTCGCGCGAAGGCGCAAAGAGAACGGGCTCTTGTTGTCTTTGCGCCTTGGCGTGAGATTTTCGAGATGTATTTCAGGTATTTGTTCCGTTCAGTCAGGAGGCCGGCGATGTTTCAAAATAATCAGAAATTCCGAGCGTTCACGTTAGTGGAGCTTTTGGTGGTGATCACGATCATCGGCATCCTGATCGCGTTGTTGCTGCCGGCGGTGCAGGCGGCCCGTGAGGCGGCACGGCAGGTGCAGTGCAAGAACAACCTCAAGCAACTCGCCCTGGGTTGTCTAAACTATGAGGAGGTACACAAGTTCTTTCCCACTGGCGGCTGGGGTCACAGTTGGCTCGGAGAGCCCGAGTATGGATTCGACAAGGAACAGCCTGGCGGCTGGGCCTACAACATCCTGCCGTTCATCGAACAGCAGGCCCTGCACGACCTCGGGGCAGGTGCGAGCGGCAGCGTCAAGACGCTTGCCATGCGACAGTTGGTTCAGACGCCGCTGACAGTCTTCAATTGCCCCACGCGGCGCGGTACAGCGTTGACCCCCTTTCCCTACCCTGGAAACTACTGGCTCAACCTGATCATGCCCGACCAACTCTTCCATAACGATTACGCGGTCAACTTCGGCGACACGGTGTCGTCCGCATCGTGTTTCCGTGGCCCCTCCACCATCGCCGAAGGGAACAGTTGGTCTCCCGCTGTGTGGCAAGCTACGTGGCAAACGAATTGCAGCGATTCCGGCTGTAGCGGAATCTCCTTTGTAAAGAGTGAAATCATGGTGGCTCAAATAACCGATGGGCTGTCCAGCACCTATTTGCTCGGCGAAAAAAACGTCAATCCAGACCACTATTTTACCGGCTACGACTGGGGCGACGACTCGAGTTTGTTCACCGGGCAACAGGACGACATCTACCGTTCCACCGGATATCTGGACTCCAACGGAACATACGTCTACTATCCACCGGTCCAAGACACTCCCGGCAACATGCTTAACAACTCGTTCGGCAGCGCCCATGCGACCGTGTGCCATTTCGCCATGTGCGACGGATCGGTGCATGGCGTCAACTATACGATCGATCCCGAAGTGCATCGCCTTCTCTCCAACCGCGAGGATGGCCAGACGATCGACGGGAAGGCGTTCTGACCCGGCGCGCGACCCCGATTACCCCACCACAAGCCCTGACAAAGGAATGCCTCCCATGAAAGCGATTTTATTCCGCCGGCTCATTCTCGCGCTTGCGATCACGATGTCGGTCTTTTGTCTTCCGTGGAGCCTTCTTTGCGCGGCGCCCTGGGATCCTGGCGCGGCGGACTACTCGGGCCACGAAGGAAAGACTTTCTATGTGTCCAAACGGGGTGACAACACCGACGGCAGCAGTTGGCAGAAGGCATTTCACACCATCCAGGCGGCGCTGCTGGCCGTGCCCGACGACCAGGGCGGACACCAGATCATCATTCGGCCCGACACTTACGTGGAGGCGAACGTGTATGTGAAACACAAGGGCGCTCCGGGGGCATATAACCTCTTCGTGGGCGACTTCGACGGCAAGCTCGGGTCCGGGACAACCGGCTGGGTGATCGTCGATAGCAGCGCCCCGGGGGTTGCCGTCCGCACGGACCCGACTCGGGGCGGCAACTGGAAGATCGTCAAGTCCGACGCGCCCGAGTCGGGACTCAAGAGCGTTGACTGGTGGGGCACCTTCTGCGGGCCGCCTGGGACGTTCTCCAACTTCGGCTATGACCGCTGGATATTCCGCCACATCTATGCCACCGGCGGCGAAGGCGGGTTCGGTCTCTGTACGGTCGGTGAGGAGTGCAAGGCTCCGTGTACGATGGTGGCCGAGGATTGCGTCGGCATCGGACGGTTTGCCGGGGCCGTGCTGGCAGGAGGCGTGGGGAGAAAGGATGAGCCGCTTCTGTTCCGCCGATGCTACTTCATGAACCTCGACTGGTGGGGAGACGCGGGCGGCGTCTATGTTCGCGCCCACCACACCTCGATGCCCGATTATCCCGACGCCGTCTTCGACGACTGCACGATCGTCTCACCTGACAATGCTCTCCAGTCGGCATTTCCCGGTTGTGACGATCTCTACACCCGCGTGAAGTTCAAGAATTGCCGGCTGATCGTTCTGAACTTCTCACAACCGCATGGCACGCCGTCCTCGGGCATAATCCGCTGCGACGCCAAGGAGGGCAAACAGCTTCACGTCGACTTAGAGGACTGCCTGTTGATGGGTTACAAAGTCTTCGGCGCGCGCAGCGGGGAGGTGTCTTACACCATTAAGGGTAGCGTGAAAGCCTACGTGCATTACAGGCAGTCGGTGCCCGAGGGCTTCGAGCGTCTCGGGCTGTGGCCGGTGGAATTGATCGACCGCCTCGCGCCGCCGAAGGTTTACACAAACGAGCGCAAATGACAAACTGCACGATCAATCTGGAGACCCACCGCTGGCTGGGTAACCGCATGGACGGCCAGACGATCGACGGCAAGGCGTTCTGACCGGTGGAAACTGGGGCTGACGGTGGCACGTTTCTTGGGGAGTCGAAACGGGGACACTTTTCGTCCGCGATCGGGGGCAACTTGCCGCCTTCGGCCAAGGTGAACGGTGGCAATGCGGCCTTTCCCAACACCCGCTAAACGACCGCTCGTTCTTCTCTGTCGCGTCGCGTCTACTTGAAATGGTATCCCAAGACGCGCCATCTATTGTCGCCGTTGAGCATCATCGTGACCATCTCGACGGCCGAGGGTTTGTTCTCGAAGGAGGTGGT
>JAUWJC010000450.1 GCA_030607895.1 Pirellulales bacterium | reverse complement strand
TTAGTATTGTGTCCCCCGAATACCCCGGAATACCGGATCCTTGGGGCCCTCGGACCCTTGACAGCCTGATTTCTGCGGGTAAAAAATGAAGTCATCGGCGGAGCCGAAAAGGGACCAGGTTTAATTTGTGCGAAGCACCCTCCGGGCCGTTCCGGCAAATTAAACCTGGTCCCGTTTTCGGCCCGGGGACGCAACAAAGTAATCGCCTACCTGGAAGGCGCCGTTACGCTCGATCTCGATGGCGGCGGCGCGCCGGCCAGGCTGACCGACGGGAACTGGCTGGGCCGCTTCTACACCAACGCCACGATCCGAGTCCACGCGGCCGAAGTGTCCAGCACAGAGGTGTCCGGCACAGAGGTGTCGGGCCCGGCGGAAACCAGGCCGGCCATCTATCGTCGGGCAATGCTCCGGCGTAATCCGGGGTCCAGCGGCCCGGTCCGGCGGGTTCAATACACGCAATTGAACACCGGCGCTACCGGCCATGGGCTCTTGCCGGCCGGCGCGCGACGCGTTCGCGTCTTTCCACGCAGCGACGTTCCCGTTCAGGCACAGTGGTTCCCCAACCGGCAAACCAATCAGTGGATCGCCGTGATCGATTCGGGCGTGAACCTGATCGTCGACGGCCTCGACCAGTTCGGCTCCATCGACGTCTCAACCGATCGGCTGGTTATTTGGACGACCGGTATCCAGGAACCGGACCTGAGCGGAAAGAGTCTCCAGGCCGAAAACATCCCCTTGGAAATCTACATGGAAGGCAACATCGTTTTCCGGCAAGGGGAGCGGGTGATCTACGCCAATCGGATGTATTACGACGTGGCCAACCACACGGGCACGGTGCTTCAGGCCGAGATGCTTACACCCGTGCCCGAGTATGAGGGACTCCTGCGGCTTCGGACCGAGATACTCAGCCAGACCGGGCGAGATCGGTTCTTTGCCCAAAACAGCTACATCACGTCCAGCCGCATGGGCAAACCCGGCTATCGCATCCAGGCCGGCGACGTAACCTTCGAAGACCTCCAACGACCCATGATCAACCCGATTACCGGCACACCCCAGATCAATCCGGTCACCGGCGAGCCGATTGTCGAGCACCAACGACTGCTTACCGGAAAGAACTCCTTCCTGTTCCTCGGCGACGTGCCCGTCTTCTACTGGCCGAAATTCGTCACCGACCTGACCGAGCCCTCCTACTACATCCGCCGCGTGCAACTCAAGAACGATAACGTCTACGGCAACCAGGTACTCACCAACTGGAACGCTTACGAACTGTTTGGCATTCGCAATCGGCCGTCGGGAACCGAGTGGGAAGCAAGTTTCGACTATCTTAGCAAACATGGGCTTGGCCACGGTACCACCTTTACCTACCAGCGCGAGAGTTTCTTTGGCGTTCCGGGGCCAACCTCCGGGTTGTTCGATGCCTGGGGTATCCACGACACGGGCTTCGATAACCTGGGACTCGACCGGCGTCATCTTGACCCCGACAAGGAGTATCGCCATCGGGTTTTCTGGCAGCACCGGGAACTCCTGCCGAACGACCTCCAACTGACGGCCGAATTCGGCTGGCTCAGCGACCGCAACTTCCTCATCGAGTATTTTGAACGGGAATGGGACGAACTGAAGGATCAGTCGACCGCCGTGGAACTGAAACGCACCCACGACAACGTCGCCTGGAGCCTTTCGGCCGCGTACCGGATCAACAAGTACTTCACCCAAACCGAGTGGCTTCCCCGGGCCGACCATTTTTGGCTGGGCCAACCGCTACTGGGCGACACGCTCACCTGGTTCGAGCACTCGAACGTCGGCTACGGCCGGATGCGAGTCGCCGCCCCGCCCACAAACCCGGCCGAACTGTATTGCGTGTTTCCGTGGGAAGCCAACGTCAGCGGCGAGCGCCTTGTCCCGCGGCAGGAAATCGATTGGCCGATACAACTCGGCCCCGTCAAGACGGTACCCTACGCCTTGGGTGAACTGGGGCACTGGGGAGAGGACATCAACGGCGACGACCTCCAGCGGGCGTTTTGCCAGGTGGGTGTCAGGGCCAGCCTGCCCGCCTGGCGCGTCTACCCGAAGGTCGAGAACACGCTCTGGAACGTGCACGGCCTGGCACACAAGGTGGTCTTCGACATCGACGCCTCGATAGCCGAATCCAACCGCAACATAGAACTGATGCCCCTTTACGATCCGACGGACGACGACGCGATCGAGCAGTTCCGCCGCCGGTTCGCCTACCTTACATACGGCTACCCGACCCCCATGCCGCCGCAGTTCTACATGCCCTTTTACGCCGTGCGAACCGGACTGGCCGGTTGGGTTACCTGCCCAAGCTCAGAAATTGCCGACGACCTGTTGTCCGTGCGGATGGGTATGCGCAACCGCTGGCAAACCAAACGCGGTATGCCCGGCAAGCGGCGAACCATCGATTGGATCACACTCGATACACAACTCGTCTGGTTCCCCAAGCCGGACCGCGACAACTTCGGCAAGGCCATCGGCCTTTACGACTACGACTTCCGCTGGCACGTGGGCAATCGGCTGACTCTGGTCTCCGACGGGCTTTTCGACTTCTTTGACGAAGGGCAACAATTGGTCAACGTGGGTGGATACCTCAGCCGGCCACCACGAGGGAACCTCTATCTCGGAATGAGAATACTGGAAGGCCCCATAACGAATCACGTGCTCACCTTGTCGTACAGCTACCGCATGAGCCCCAAGTGGGTCTCCTCGTTCGGAACGTCGGTCGACCTGGGAGAACAAGGCAACATCGGGCAGAACCTGGCGATTACCCGATTCGGCGAATCGTTCCTGATTAGCGCCGGTTTCCGAGTGGACGCCAGCCGGGGTAACTACGGTGCGATGCTGGCCATCGAACCACGCTTCCTCCCCAAGACCCGGCTCGGTCGAATCGGCGGTGCCCAAATACCGGTGGCCGGCGCGTACGGACTTGAATAGGAGCAGAAAATGCAAATCGAAGAACCACGCCGGCCGGAACGTTCCTGGAAAAAGAAATTCCGCGACGCCTTTCGCGGCGCGAAGCTGGGCGCGCGCGGGCAGAGCAGCTTCTGCTTCCACTTCTTCACCACTGCCGCCGTCATCGCGGCCGCCACGGTAATGCAAGTCGGCCTGATCGAGTGGTGCGTGCTGCTGGTGTGCATTGCCACGGTGCTGACCGCCGAGATGTTCAACAGCGCGCTGGAGTCACTCGCTCAGGCCGTTACCGACCAGTTCGATCCCAACGTCGGCACCGCCTTGGACATCGGCAGCGCCGCGGTGCTGGTCGCCTCGATCGGCGCCGCCGTGGTCGGCAGCGTCATCTTCCTCAACCGGCTGGGGTTGCTGTTGGGCTGGTGGTGAGGCGGGAGCCAACGCATGCAACTCACGCTCTTGCAGCCGGCGCGCCGAAGAACACTTGCCTGACGAATGGCACAAGCCAGACCGAACGGCTGCAACATGATAGCCCAGGGCAAGAGGCTAATGGCTTTAGAATGGCTAGTATCTGGAAATCTCGTTACGGAAAGCAAAAACGTCGATTGTCCCCCAACACGCTTTTGACAAATGGCTGCCGAGCGGCGGGAAGCCGGCCTGAATTGTTCTGATGCCCTTTTGGTCAAAAAACTCAACCGCCGGCACGAGATCGGCATCACTAGAGACCAGTATTGCCACGTCATAGGCTGCTTCCCAGGCTAGGCGTATCATGTCGGTCACGATGGCCGTGTCCACGCCCTTCTCGATGGTACCCGCCATCTCCTTGCCACAGAGAGGACATAACTCTATTAAGGTTCATCGACTAGAGCGTAACCTGCTTTCCGCACGCTAGTTTTCGTGAAGTTGGGGCATTGTGGAAGTTGAGGTAAACAAAAAACGGCCTTTCTGTCAGGATGTGGGCTGGAAACGTTCACATTTACCTGGCATGGAGG
>JAUWJC010000354.1 GCA_030607895.1 Pirellulales bacterium | reverse complement strand
GAGGATTGTGGTATGTTGATCGTGGTTAGTGGTGAGTGGTCAGTGGATAGTGGTGAGTGGTCAGTGTCCCCCTTCCGCCTTCAGCCTTCCCCCTTCTGCTTTCCCTGCATTTGCCGCAGAGCAACTGGATGTTGTCGGCCGTGTTGGTTCCGCCCTTGTTGATCGGAACGATGTGATCGAAATCGAGTTGTTTGTGGCTACCGCACTTGGCGCACTTCCCGCCGGAGCGGCGCCAGACCGAGATTCTCAGCGCCCCTGGTATCGCGTCTGCATCCGATAACGTGGCTGTAGACGAGTTGCAACGGCTTAGACGATTGAGTTTCTGCCGGTCCTTCTCCGACGCATCAATAAAAACCATCGCAATCCCTTCCTTGCTTGCATCCAACTCGGACGGTTTTAGTTCCCAAACCCGGTCTCCAAATAAATAGCAGGGGTTGTTGTGCGGCCCTCGCTGCCACCACAACAGGGGCGTGTCCTCGTCAAGCGCCGCATTGACCGCCGCCAGGTCCACATGGCCGCGGAACGCATGAACCGTGTGCAACGGCATGTCCAGATTACAGTGGAGGATGGAGAAGGGCTCGCGAATCCGCTGGAATCGAGAGAGAAACTGGGAAACCGGAAGAAACGCCGTGTCCTGCTCGACGCTCCTTATCGCGTATTTATCTCTGAACGACGCGACGTACTCCCGCAGCACTTCCGCCACTTCTCGCTTGCGGCTCTCCACCTCCGGCGAGAACGGCGACTCCTTCCACGCAAGTTCCATTTCCCGCTGCCGTTGGAGCAGCCGGTCGACGTAACCCAAGTACTCGACGAATTTGCTATTTTCAGGCACTTCGGGCGAGTAGACGAAGTTGCCGTAGTCGAGCATGTTGGTGTTGGTGGGCATTTTAGTAACCGGCGTGTGGTTCTGACCTGCAAATCCCCCCCGCAGCTTTGCCTGGCCCGCGTAGCCTGCCAACTAAAGCTTACTATATTGTGACTACAGCAAGATCGGGGGGTGGCACCTGGCCCGGATTATTTGTCGTGTGGCACGCCCAGAACGTAGTGATGGGCGTGTTCCGTGTATACCACGCCCTTCGCTGCGCTCAGGGACGTGCCACCCATTACATAGTGCCGATGAGGGGGCACTGGCGCGGGGGTGAACCCCGCGGCTCGCTCTTGCACACAGACTTGTTGGCGCGGGAATATCAAGCTACGATCAACTCGCGGTTTGTCGCAGGTTTTGACACTGCCCCATTCAACAAGGTGTTCAACGGTAGATATCATGAACAAAGCAAGTCTCGCAACGATCATCTTTCTCTGTCCCGCCTTCTGCACTGAAGCTGCCGACTGGCCCATGTACAGGGCCGATGCCACACGAGCCGGCCATACGGCAGAACAACTGCCCGACAAACTGTCTCTCGCCTGGACGCACACGGCACGCCATCGGCCCATGCCGGCCTGGCCAAGCCGCAACCGCTTGCAGTTCGATCGCGCGTATCAGCCGGTAATTGCCGGGGGAACGCTTTTCTTCGGCAGTTCGGCCGATTGCAAGGTGTATGCCTTGGACGCCGCCACCGGAAAAACCCGATGGACATTCTTCACCGGCGGTCCCGTCCGATTCGCGCCGGCCGTTTGGCAGGGCCGGGTTTTCGTGGCGGGCGACGACGGCTACCTGCGTTGCCTTGCCGCGGCCGATGGAAAGGAACTCTGGAAACTTCGCGGCGGGCCGCGTGGCGACATGCTCCTGGGAAACGATCGAATGATCTCCCGCTGGCCCGCTCGGGGTGGCCCGGTCGTGGCCGACGGCGTTCTCTACTTCGCCGCCGGCATCTGGCCTTCCGAGGGGATCTATATTTATGCGATCGACCCGGCCACGGGCAAAGTGCTTTGGTGCAACGATTCATCGGGCGGAATCGAAATGGATCAGCCGCACGGAGGCGCCCGGGCCAAAAGCGGCACTTCGGCACAGGGATACCTGGTTGCCCGAGGCGATACGTTGTTTTTGCCCACCGGCCGTGCCGTGCCCGCGGTGTTCGACCGGGCCGACGGGAAGTTCCGCTGCTTTCACCTCCAGCGCTATGGCGGCTTGGGTGGGGCCGACATCGTCGCGATCGACGACTATTTCTTCAACCAAGGGATGATCTATGCGAATGATTTTGGCGTCGCACCGTTTCGGGCCGGAACGCAAGTTGCTTTGCATCCGAGCTTAATCATTTCCTCCAAGCAGACGACTTTGACCGCCTTCGACCGGAAGCAGCCTTGGGTGAAAAAGGAGAAACTCGACCGCCGGGGTAAGAAGATAAAGGTCTTGCTTCCCGCCCCGCCCTTGTGGACCGGCACGCTGCCGCACGACGCTGACGCCGCGTTAATTGTGTCGGGCGAGAAGATCATAGCCGGCGGAAGCGGCAAGGTGTCGCTGGTCGACGTCGTCTCGCACGAGACGGTGTGGACGGCCGATGTTCGCGGCAACGCTTGCGGGCTGGCCGTGGCCGACGGCCGGCTCTACGTCAGTACCGATGAAGGCGACATCTATTGCTTCGACGGTAGTGAAACGCCCAACCCGCCAACCATCCGACCGCCACAACCAGCCAAGTCCGGCGGCAATCCTCTGTATGCGGCCGCCGCCGAAGAGATAGTCCGCCGCACGGGCATTCGGAAGGGATACTGCCTGGACATGGCCTGTGGCGACGGCCGCTTGGCCCTCGAGTTGGCCAGGCAGACCGAGCTTCAGATTTACGCGGTCGACCGCGACCCGGTCAAGGTCAACGCCGCCCGGCAGATGAGCGACACGGCCGGGCTGTATGGCGTGCGGGTAACGGTCAATGTGGCCGATCCGGCAAAGGCCGCGGAGCCGAACTGGTTTGCCGACCTGGTTGTCTCCGGCCGCGGTGTAAGCGAAGGCGCCACCAGCGATTTGGAAGAGGCGGCAGAGAATTCGCAGCGTCCTTGCGGCGGGATGATCTGTGTTGGGAAGCCGGGGGCGATGAGACAATCGATTCACGGCCCGCTAAAAGGCGCCGGCGATTGGACGCATCAATACCGTGGCCCGGCCAACAGTCTCTGTTCCAGCGACACCCGAGTAAGGGGTCCGTTGGCAATGCTCTGGTTTCGCGATACCGATTTCTTTTTACCCAACCGGCACGGGCGCGGTCCGGCGCCGCTGGTGCATAATGGGAGAATGTTCATCGAGGGGGTCAACGCGCTCAGGGCGGTCAATATCTATAACGGGCGGACGCTTTGGGAATTCCCGCTAGAAGGCATTCTCAAGCCGTACCATCAGGAGCACTTGATGGGAGTGGCCGGCACGGGCAGCAATATCTGCCTCGGCGGCGATCGAGTTTTTGTTCACACCGGCGACAAGTGCCTTTGTATCGATGTATGCGACGGCCGCAAGGTGGCCGAACTGAAGACGCCGCCCCAGCCCGACGGAAAACCGGGAACTTGGGGCTACATCGCCTGCGCCGACGGCACCCTGTTCGGCTCGCTGGCCAATACGCAACACATCGTCAAGTATCCGTGGCAGAAGGCCGACATGAGCCGCCTGTTCACCGAGTCGTTGTTATTCTTCGCCATGGACCCTGCTACCGGCAAGCTCAAATGGACCTACCAGCCCAAGCACTCCATCCGCCACAACCCCATCGCCATTGGGCAGGGGAAGGTGTTTCTCATCGACCGCCCGTTGGCCCCGATCGACCGGCTGGATTTTGATTCCGCCAAGCTACAGGGTGAAGCCAAGCGTCTGGCCGGCGAGAAATCGACCGACGAGCGTGAGGAATATCGCCGGTTGACCGAACACCGCACCGGCCGTCTGCTGGCCTTGGACGGCAAGACGGGCGCCATGGCGTGGCAGACCGACGAGGGCCTCTTTGGTACGCTCTTGGCCCTGAGTGCAAAACACGACGTGCTTCTGATGAGCCATCAGCGCACGCGCTTCGAGTTGAAGTCGGAATCGATGGGTCGGATGGCCGCCTATCGGGCATCCAGCGGAAAAGGATTGTGGGATGTGGAGGCGAAGTACATATCGCGCCCAATCCTCAATGATCGAACCATATATGCCCAGCCTGGGGCCTGGGATCTGCTCACTGGCAAGCAATTGCCGTTCTCCTTCACCCGGTCGTATGGTTGCGGCACGATTGCCGGCTCGCAACGGATGATCGTCTTCCGTAGAGCAACGCTGGGATACATCGATCTGGGAGGTAGTCGAGTGACGGAGAACTATGGAGGGATCCGGCCGGGTTGCTGGATCAACGCGATTCCGGCCGGCGGACTGGTGCTGATGGCCGACGCCGCGAGTTGGTGTACTTGCAGCTACCTGAATCAGGCCACCTGTGCGCTGCAGCCCGGCGATGCTCCCACGACGGATGGTCGGTCCGGCAA
Organism: Pirellulales bacterium; assembly: GCA_030607895.1. GTDB lineage: Bacteria > Planctomycetota > Planctomycetia > Pirellulales > Thermoguttaceae > JAUWJC01. The sequence goes on along the minus strand of JAUWJC010000354.1, from coordinate 571 downwards.
GAAATGAACGAGCGGTTTGGCCCGAATTTGCATGGTCCAGCCTCAAAACACCGATTATAATGGCATAGACTGGATACTCGGGAACCGCGTGGAGGAAAAGCCGTGGATGACAATAAGGGCGACGACCTCGATTTGCCCGAAAGCAATCTGCCCGCCGAAGAGCCAATCGCTCCCGACCCGGCTGGCGACCCGTCTCTCGGCTCGGTTGACGAGGGTGGCATGCCGGACGACTCGGGGCTTGACCAACTCGATCTACCGATGGACGATCTTCTGGCCGAGGATGCCGCGCCGGCGGAATTGGAACCCGCCGAGATCGACCCGGACCTGCTCAGTCCCGATCCGTTGGCCGAGGCGATCGAATTCGAGCCGGATGCCGACGGGCTTCTTAGCCCCGATTTCGGCGGCGATGAGTCCACGCCGGATGGTTTGGAGCCCGAAGGACTGGATTTCCCCATCGGTGCCGAGGACCAGTCGGACGAATCCGGAAAGGACGCCGAAGAAGAGTCGAAAGAAGAAGAAGAAGAGGAAGAGGAAAAGGAAGCTTTTCTCGAAAAGCTTGCAAAGACGAGTC
>JAUWJC010000542.1 GCA_030607895.1 Pirellulales bacterium | reverse complement strand
GGGTGACAGTTAGCCCGGTCGCCTGCGACCGGAAAACGGGGCGGTTTCCGTTACTTTCCCCGTCGCAGGCGACGGGGCTAACATGGGTTGGCACGTGTCACCCAAGACCTCGTCGCTTTGAACCAGGCCTCGGTTACTGACTACTGATAACTGATAACTCCATCCCAAAACCGCAGTTTGTGACCGCGTCGAGTATAGCTGACCGCTGATAGCTGACCGCTCACAGCAGCCCACGTTGCATTACTTATGCGATGAGCCATACGGTCGGGTCGGCAGGAAAGGGTCGGAACTGATTTGTTCTACAATGTGCTCGTGGCGCGCACAAGATCGGGGGAAGGAGAACGACTGTCCTTCCCAGAAGATGCGATCGCGGGTCCGTAGTTTGGGACGTTTGACGGATCGCTTGAAAACGGCAACTTGCTGCCGCAGTGCGAGGTTCTCGAAGGCGGCAGCAACGCGGCCGAGAATGAACGCCCGGAGGAATAGAAAGATGGATTGGACGATGCCCATGGTCTGTCGCTCCCGCAGTTGCCAAATGGGCAATCCTACTGGGATGTGGCAGCATGAGCAAACGGTTGAGGACGAGATCTTTCCAAGACGGCCACAGAATTCCCGGCTTCGGATCTTCCCTGGTTTGAGAAATCGGTTATGCTGACGTGAAGTCCCAATTTTCCCAGATGACGTAAGTCCTTACAGGCTAACGCGGACGGAGTTTTTAGGAGGGACAGGAGTTGAAATCGGATTAGCAAAGGAGATCGACCATGCACGATAGAAGAACGTTCGCGGCAAGTAATCAAACAGTTTTCATGGCAATCCTTGCAGCGGTATGGCTGGCCAACGTTGTTGCCACGGCCGCAGTCGAGAAGGCCGCGGGTGCCGGTGGGCCCGAGGCAACGTCCAACCTCGGCTTGACCGCCCCCATTGAGCGTTGGGACGAGGCCGTTCCACTTGGAAACGGCCTGCTGGGTGGGCTGCTTTGGGGTGGTGGGCAGAACCTCAAGCTCTCCCTCGATCGCGGCGACCTATGGGACCTCCGCACGCCCGAAACACTTATGCGCAAGGATTGGACCTGGAAAACCGTCCAGAAGTTGGTGGCCGAGAAGAACTACGCGAGACGTGAAGAGCTTTTCCGCAAACCTTACTGTACTGTCCCATATCCCACCAAGATACCGGCCGGACGGCTGGAGTTGACACTGGACGAGTCGCAAACGGCCCGGGCTTTCAGCCTGGATTTGCCGACCGCGGTTGGCAGCGCGGGCCTGGAGAACGGCACGCTGGAGGTTTTCTACAGTGCGGTGAAACCGGTGGTAATGATCCGGATCACCGGACCTCGGCCAAAGTGGCGCATCGTTACCCCTGATTCGCTCAAAAAATTGGGTTACGTCCCCGCGCAAACCGGCAGTGACGGCGAGTCGACGTGGTGTGTTCAGCAAGCCGCCTTGGGATTGAAGTATGCGGTAGTCGTGGCCGGTCGGCGCAGCGGCGACGCCACTGAAATAGCCTTGACGATCACTTCAAGCCGGGACGGACCGGACCCGCTGGCGCTGGGCCGCAAACGTGTTTCAGAGGCGTTGGATGCCGGCTACGCCTCGTTGCTCCGTCCGCACGTGGCGTGGTGGCGGCGGTTCTGGTCGCAATCGAGTGTGCGGGTGCCGGACGCTGCCATTCAGCGGCACTACGATCTGGTGCGGTATTTTCTTGGGTCGGCCTCTCGGCGTGGTGCTCCGCCAATGCCGTTGCAAGGCGTCTGGACAGCCGACACAGAGAATCTGCCGCCGTGGCACGGCGATTATCACCACGATGCAAATACCCAGTTGACCTATTGGGCATACCTGCCGGCCGGGCACTTTGACGAGGGTGCCGCCTTTCTGGATTTCATGTGGGGGCTGTTGCCGGTGCACCGGAAGTATGCGCGGGATTTCTTCGATGCACCCGGCGCGGCGGTACCCGGCGTGATGGCGCTGGACGGGAAGGCGATGGGCGGCGGATGCCAGTATTGCCAGGCACCAACCATCGGCGCGTGGATTGCCCAGGCGTTCTATCTGCACTGGCGGTACACGATGGATCGGAAGTTCCTCACCGAGCGGGCCTATCCGTATTGCTCGGCCATGGCCGAATGCCTTCGGGCTTTGCTCAAACCGGGCGCCGACGGCAAGCTGAAACTGCCGCTGTCGGGTTCGCCCGAGATTCACGGCAACAGCCCCAAGGCCTGGATGACGCCCAATTCCAACCACGATTTGTCGCTGTTGCGATGGTTGTTTGGCGCGGTGGCCGAGATGGCACATGCCACCGGCGACGACGCAGCCGCCGCGAACTGGCGGAACCTGTTGGATCAACTCGACGAGTTGGCCGTCGAAGGCGAAGCCGGCGCGTTGAGACTTTCCGTCGACGAATCGCTCACCGAGTCACATCGGCACCATGCACACCTGATGGCCATCTACCCGCTGGGTATATTGACTGTAGAAGGCTCGGACCGCGATCGGAAGATCATTCGCGCCTCGCTCGAGCAAATAGACCGTTTGGGAACAAAGCAGTGGATCGGATTTTCTTTTTCATGGATGGCTTGCATGGCGGCTCGCTGCGGAGACGCCCGACGGGCAGAGCGAAATCTGGATATCTTCCTCGAGGCCTTCATTTCGCGCAACGGTTTCAATCTCAACGGCGACTACAAGCGTCTCGGATATTCGAACTTCAGCTACAGGCCCTTCACGTTGGAGGGCAACCTCGCCGCCGCACAGGCGGTACACGAGATGCTGTTGCAGAGCTGGGGCGGCCGGCTGCGGATTTTCCCCGCCGTGCCGGAGAAATGGACCGCCGTTTCTTTTCACAACCTGCGGGCCGAAGGCGGTTTTCTCGTCTCCGCCCGGCGCAAGGACGGCAGGACCACCGGCGTACTCATCACCTCGCCGGTCGGCGGGCCTTTGCGGTTGTTGAGCCCGTGGCCGGGAATTCGCGTGCGTCGGGGTAATGACGCCAAACCACTCGCGCTAAAGCCCGACCAGCGAGGTATCGTGCAACTCGACACGCGGCCGGG
>JAUWJC010000570.1 GCA_030607895.1 Pirellulales bacterium | reverse complement strand
GGATCGCAAAGGAACTTCGCCCAGTCTCATTCGACGCTATCCCGTTCGATGCGTTCTAAGTGGGGGACCAACGGGGGCAAGTCAACCGTTACAACATCCCAAACGATTTCGAGCTTGATTCGGTCGTAGCCATGAACGATGCGATTGCGCATGCCCCGCATCTTGGCCCACGGAACTTCGGGAAAGGCGGCGGCCACTTCGGCAGGGATGTGGCGGGCAGCCTCACCGATCATCATCAATTCCCACGCCACCGCATGCAGGCTGCGCCGATCCTCCCCGAGCTGTTCCTCGGTCATGCCGCTGACATAAGCCTGACAAGCGGTGATTCCGTCAAGAATGTGCCGGATTCGGTACTTCCATCGGTGTGGTGTCGAAGACATTGACGGCTTCTCCATAAATGATGTCTTGCAGTTCCGGAATGACGGCGTCACGTATCACCAGATCGACTTTGTCCTCGCCGACGCCGAGTAACTCTTCCAGATACTGTGCCGTGCCCACCAAATGAAACAGGCTGATGCGACGGTCAAATTCCACCAAAAGGTCCAGGTCGCTGGTTTCGGCGGCTTCCTGCCGGGCCACCGAGCCGAACAGGGCCAGCGACTTCAGGCCGAACCGCTCCCGCAGTTCGGCTTCGTGCTGCCGCAGCATTTCTAGCACTTTTTCTCGGGTCATCATCAATGCTCCGCTCCACTTTTATTGTACACTACCACGCCGCAGGCTAGCTATAGCGGACAGCCGATCCCGCCACGGTTAGTATTCCGGTGTATTCCGGGATTTCATGGCCCAAAAATTGGGGTTGAAATTCGGCCGCGAGTTGGTACACTTGTACATCATGCGGCCTTGTGCCGACGTTCGATCTTTGACAACTGAAAAACGTCAGCCGCTTGCCGGCCGGAAAAAGGCTGGCAAAGAGTTGCGTCCCCTTTTTCTGGCACAATGGAATCAGGCCCCCGCTTAAACACGGATCAAACACGGAGAGAGAAGAAGGGTGTTTTGATAATTATTGATATTGATATCTTGATATCGTGCCGGACGAATGAGGTGTCACTCGAAATCCGAACCCTTGATCCGTGTTTCATCCGTGTTTCATCCGTGGCCGAGAGACTCCCGTGAACAGTCGAGTAGGTCACCTTTTGCCGGTCGTATCTTCGGGGGGGTTGCGCGTCGCAAGTCGTGTGAAGGCAGGGACTTTCGGCTGTCGTTTTACCCATCTTAACGGGCAAATGGCTGTCCAATAATCAGAAGCCCTTGTTTCGCAATGACTTACGACGCGAAAACGGGGCGAAAATGGCCCGATCCGCCGGCCTGTTTCGCCACGCATTCGGACGCGAGGCGTAGTTGCAACTCGCCATGTGGCAACACTTTACGTCTACCAGGCAGCAATCGCGGGAAAAGTTGTTCCGCTGGATGTATTGCCCAACTAACCAATAATTCGATAACGCTCTCCCGGAGGGAGAGAGGACCATGGAAAAATGACTTTCCCTTTCGACAAACTGACCATCAAGGCCCAGGAGGCGGTTGCCGCGGCACAGTCGCTGGCCGCCGACCGTGGTCACCCGGAAATCGATCCGCTGCACTTGCTGGCCGCGCTTCTGGCCGAGACCGACGGGATCGTCGGGCCGGTCCTGGAAAAGATCGGCGTGAACCGGCAGCAGCTCGATCGGATTGTGCAGTCCGAGATCGGCCATTTCCCCAAGGTTTCCGGAGGCGCACAGCCGCAAATCGGACGGGATTTCCAACGGGTGCTGAAAACCGCTCGGGGCGAAGCCGATGCGATGAAAGACGATTTCATCTCGACCGAACACCTGCTTCTGGCCCTGGCAAAGGCCGACTCGAAGGCCAAGAACGTCCTCAAACTCAACGCCGTTACGGAAAAAGACCTGCTCTCGGCGCTACAGGCCATCCGGGGTAGTGCCCGGGTCACCGACCAGAATCCCGAGGATAAGTTCCAGGCGCTCGATCGTTATGGGATCGACCTGGTCGAACGGGCGAGGCTGGGAAAACTCGATCCGGTCATCGGCCGCGACCAAGAGATACGACGAGTTATGCAAGTGCTTTCTCGACGAACCAAGAACAACCCCGTGCTGATCGGCGAGCCGGGCGTGGGCAAGACGGCCATTGCCGAGGGGCTGGCGCTTCGCATCGTCGACGCCGACGTGCCGGAAAGCCTCAAGAACAGGCGTGTTGTCGCTTTGGACTTGGGCGCGTTGATTGCCGGGACCAAGTATCGGGGTGAGTTCGAGGAACGCCTGAAAGCCGTCCTCCGCGAAATCGAGGACGCCGGCGGAAACGTCGTGCTGTTCATCGACGAACTGCACACTGTGATCGGTGCCGGAAGCGCCGAAGGAGGCAGCGACGCGGCCAACCTGCTCAAACCGGCACTCGCTCGGGGCGACTTGCGGTGCATCGGCGCCACTACCTTGGACGAATACCGCAAGCACGTCGAGAAAGATGCCGCCCTGGAACGGCGTTTCCAGCCGGTGTACGTGGGCGAGCCGACGGTCGAGGATACGATAGCCATCCTTCGGGGGCTGAAGTCTCGCTACGAAGCCCATCACAAGGGCGTGAAGATCAAGGACTCGGCCCTGGTGGCGGCGGCCAACCTGTCGCACCGCTACATCGCCGACCGCTTCCTGCCCGACAAGGCAATCGACCTGATGGACGAGGCCACCAGCCGGCTGGCGATGGAGTTGGAGAGCGTGCCCGAGGAGATCGACCAGGTACAACGGCGCTTGGTCCAACTCGAACTGGCTGCCCG
>JAUWJC010000132.1 GCA_030607895.1 Pirellulales bacterium | reverse complement strand
GTGAAAACCGAGTTGTCCGGCAAGGAAGTCCGTGCGTTCATCCGGGGGCTGAAGCGTCGGGCGGCCACCGCTGCCAACCCATTCATTAGGTTTCTATCAAACCCCCAGTTTGACCAGCAGTACGATGCAAGCTCCGGTGAGTTGATCTTCGACAGCCCCTGGATGACCTACCGCATCGTGTGTATCGACATTGTGCCGGGCGACACTGTTTCCGACGACACTGTTTCCGACGACACTGTTTCCGACGACACTATACCCGGCGAGGGCCAAACCTCGGATATCTCCCGCCAGTACCGCCGATTCTGCGACTGGCAGCTCCGGCTAAACACACTGCTAAGGCCCGGCTCCCGGCTTCCGCTGGCCCGGATGATCGTCAATGCCGAGCTTGAAAAACGAGCTCGGTTCCCCAGTCAGGTCCACCTCACGTTGACCCCGAAGAAGGGTTTTCCGCCCAAGCGATTTGTGCTCCGCAGCGAACATCAATTGATACGTCGGCTGGTGGAATCAGACCGCCGTCGGGTGACGCAGACCGGTGAATTCATGGCCATTTTCAAGGCGCTGAGCTTCGAGCAGTATCAGGAATCGCTCGATGAGGGTTGACCGACACGGGCGCAGGCCGAAAAAGGGACCAGGTTTAATTTGCCGCCTGCGGCCCGAAGGGTGCTTCGCACAAATTAAACCTGGTCCCTTTTTCGGCCCATTTATTGCGTGCCGGGTGCCGGCTGACTATACTGCGATAAAGATGTTCGCCCGTTGCATCGAACGCGAAAGGGGACAGGTCCCCAGTCTGATCAGGCGGGCTCCGGACAGAACACACCTTCAACCTGAGGAGCACCCTGCCATGTTGCGACGATTTGCAGTATTACCCCTGTGTATTTCCGGCCTTTTTTTGTTCGCCGCCAGAACCGACGCCGCCAAGCTGACAGCCCGCCGGAGCGGCAAGAACGTAGTGGTGCAAATCGACGGCCAGTTGTTCGCCGAGTATCTCACCGACAACGGGCCCAAGCCGATTGTCTGGCCGATAATTGGCCCCACTGGAAAGCCCATGACCCGGTCCTACCCAATGGTGCCCGAGGGAGACCCCAGCGAGCGTAAAGACCATATCCACCACCGGTCCCTCTTCTTCACCCACGACGACGTCAATGGTGTCCATTTCTGGCACGAGCACAAGGAAAAGCACGGATGGATCAAGCATCGCGAGTACCTCAAGGTTGAAGAGAAAGCCAACAAGGTGGTAATCGCCACTCGTAACGACTGGCTGGAGCCCGGTGAAGACGAAAAGGGAGGGAAGAAGGTTTGTGAAGACGAGCGAACCCTTATTTTCTTTGTCGACGGCGATACGCGGGTCATTGACTTCGATATCACCTTGAAAGCAACCGACGGGCCGGTCAAATTCGGCGACACCAAGGAAGGGACCATGAGCATTCGCGTGGCCGGCACGATGAAGGAGACGGCCAAGATGGGTGGCCAGATCGTCAACAGTAATGGCCAAACCAGTAAGGACGCGTGGGGTAAGCAGGCTGCTTGGGTCGACTACCACGGACCGGTCGACGGACAGACGGTCGGCATCGCCATTCTGAATCACCCCAGCAGCTTTCGCTTTCCCACATACTGGCACGTAAGGACCTACGGCCTGTTCACAGCCAACCCATTCGGGTTACGTAACTTCAAGGGGCCCAAGTTCGACGGTTCCTACACTATTGCGCAGCGCGAGTCGATTACCCTGCGATACCGGTTCCTTTTCCACAAAGGGGACGAGAAGGTCGGAAAGGTTGCCGAGGCGTTTGAGGCCTATGCCAAGGAGGAAAATAGGTAAGACGTGGTGTTCTGATGGATTGTTTCGGCGTGCTGGAACTTTAGGCAAGAAAAAAACTTCCGCCCTGCCTGACGCTGGCAGACAACGTATCTGCTTGTGATAACTGGATTAGCGTCTCGGCAAAATTTCTCCTCGCATGCGTAGACTACCCAGGATACCCGATTCTAGGGCGAAACATTCCTTTCCAATTTGCCGATAGCTTCGTTTGTTGGCACTCACCCCATTTTCTCTTACCTGCACGGAGGGTTGTATATTACTCAATCTCTGTGCGCAGTCAGGAGAACTCACCCCAAATGTTGATCAGTATCCTACAGGTCCGCCACTTAACCGATCTTCGTGAATACGTCAACGAAACTTTTTGCGATCATTACCAACTCCAAATCGGTGCTTTTCAAATGACCGAAAAGATCCTGCGACGGGGGGGCAAGCCTTGCGGGATTTACTTTTGTCTGCACGGTCCCCGGGCGGTGAAGTTCTCCGCCATTTGGGAGACCGATCACAACCAGATTCTATTCTACAGCTCTAGTGGGGAACGGTTTCTGAAGACACAACTGCTGGAGGCACCCAGTCTCGAGCGGGTTGCGGCCTGACGTGGATTTTCCGGTCCGTGGCTCCGACTGCCGCGTGAGCGGTCGGGGCAGCGGTCCGGCAAGAGCATACATACTTACATCATCATAGCGACAGGGAGGTTGCCCCCATGCTGGTCTTGTCCAGACGAGAGAAAGAGCGAATCAAACTAGGCGATTCGATCGTGGTAACGGTAATTCGCGTGGGCGGAGACAGGGTGCGCCTGGGGATAGAAGCGCCCTTGGACGTGATAGTGCTGCGTGAAGAACTGGAACGGCGACCACCCTCGAAGCCACTCTTGCTTCCGGCGCCGTAACCGTTCACGGCCAGTCCCCAACTGGCCGCGCGAACCCCAAGCGCTGGTTGCGCCTGGTGGTTTCGGGGAGACTTTCCCGGAGCGCTAACCGCCGGCTGCCGCCGACGACTATCATGCCTGCTGATCCGTCAGTGCAGCAGTGGCGGACCACTAATTACGCGGTCGCACCGCGCCGGTCAGACCGCTGTAGTCCGACCGATCCTCATCATGCCACAGGGGCAAGCCTTTCTTTACCCGGTCAGCCATCACATCGAGTTTCGCCCGAGATCCGGCCGGCGCCTCCGTGGCAATGAACTCCTCCGTTTCGACCGGGAAAAAATCCTCGTCGTGACCGCATTCCAAAATCGCTTCAAAAACGTTCCGCATTCGTTACCACTCCATCTCACATGAAAAACTCCGGCTCGACCGCCATCGAACCATACGATGGCAACATCTGAATCACCGGCCGGGCCAAACCGTCAACGCGTCACAAGAACTCGGATACGGCGGGATGTTGAATCCGAACAGGCAGGATGACGGTATGAAAGAAACACGATTACTTTATTATCTACAAATTGCCGGCAAAGTCAAGTAGCCGCACCCGAAATACCTTGCTGAAGCCGGGAATTTCCATATGTTTTCTGAAAAAAACCGCCACTTACCACTCATGGACACCCGGGACTCTTCGGCCTGGCAAAACGGGGTAAGCTGCGTCCTTCTTGCGGGAGAAGATACAGGGGCCCTTGTCGCGGCCCTCTCCCAACGAAAGAGGGGGGCTGCTGGTCAAGAGTTGAGAGTTGAGAGTTGCGAAGCCGCGAGCGGCCGCCTTCGTGTCAGCTACCCGGCAAGCTTCGCCAGGTCGTCCAGCCAGCACTCGATCAGGGTTGTTTGATTGGCATTCCGATCGAGTTGCTCGACCCCTTCGAGGCACCGCTCGAGGCAATCGGCGGCAACCAACTCATCGTGCGGCCACCGCTGGAGTGCGTGCCGAACGGATTGGACCAGCGGGCCGTCCTCCGGCAGCGGCGACCCGTTTAGGCCGTGAATCAAGAGACGGTAGAACTGGGCTGCAAAGCCGATCAACTGCCGGATCCGCTGGCGACGCGCCGCGGCACTGGAACGGACTTCGTCAACAAACGCCGACACGGCCCGGGCCAACCGCACGCTGTCGGGCGGCCGATCGGCCAAGCCTTTTAGCAGGGTCTCGCGGAACGACCTTAGTTCGGCATCGGCCAACTCCAGGGCACGCTGAAGGCTTCCTTCACTCTGTTCGGCCAGCAGCCGGGCCTCGGCCGGGTCGTCGATCAACTGCTTGGAAACCAGCAGCTCCGCCACTACTTCCGTCGCAAGCGGCCGGAAACGCACCAATTGGCACCGCGAACGGATCGTGGGAAGCTGTTTCGCCGGGCTGGTGCCGATCAGGATCAACACCGATCCGGGCGGCGGCTCTTCCAGTGTCTTCAGAAGGCAGTTGGCGCCCTCCAGGTTGAAGTGATCGGCATCGTCGACAATGGCGACCTTCCGCCCGCCCATGAACGGTCGAAGCGAAATGTCGTGGCACAACCCTTCTCGCATACGGTGGTCCTTGTCGCCGATGAGTAACTCCAGTGGGATGAACGCTCGATCGTCGGGTTTGGCCACCTCGAGCAGGTCGGGATGCGTCCCGGCCGACACTTGCACGCAGGCGGCACACTTGCCGCAAGGGTCCAGCGCCTCTTCCGCCCGGGTCTGACACAGAAGCGACCTGGCCAACTCCAACGCGAAGCTCCGCTTGCCGATGCCTGCCGGACCCGAAAACAGAAAACTGCTGGCCAGCCGTCCGCGCTCCAGGGCGCGGCGGAACTGCTCCACCACATCATCGTGTCCGCGAATGCCTTGCCAGGTCATTTGATTTCTGATTTGGGATTTCTGATTTCTGATTTGGGATTTCCGCCTTCGACTCACGTGCCAGCGAGTAGGCGTTTTGCCGCTTCGCGGATTTCTTTTTGGACTTGCTCGATTGTTTGCGAGGCGTCGATCACGACGATTCGCTCGGGCCGCCGGGCGGCTTCGTCGAGGAACCCTTGCCGTACTCGGGCGTGGAATGCGTCGCCTTGCTGCTCCATTCGATCCAGTTTTCGGTCGAGCCGGGCGTTGGCGGTGTCGGCCGGCATGTCCAGCAGGAAGGTCAGATCGGGCAAAAGGCCGTCGGTGGCCACTCGACCCACCTCCCAAAGCGTCGCAACGTCCAATCCGCCGGCGTGGCCCTGGTAAACCACGTTGGCCAGAAGGTACCGGTCGGAAACCACCGTCTTGCCCTGCCCAAGCGCCGGCCGAATAACCTCCCGAACCAATTGTGCTCGCGCGGCCATGTAAAGCAGCATCTCGCTGGTGCGGTCGATCCGCATGTCGACCCGATGCAGCAGCAGTCCGCGCACGGCCTCCCCCAAGGGGGTGCTGCCCGGGTCGCGGCACGTCACCACGTCGTGGCCGCACACCCGCAGCCACTGGCAAAACAGCTCCACCTGGGTAGATTTTCCGGTGCCGTCACCGCCGTCGATCGAGAAGAACATAACGCACCATTGTAGAGCAACGGCATCCGCGGGCGAAGGGCCTGCGACCGGCATCGCCAGATGTTGCGAAGCCGCAAGCGGCTTTTTCAGTCGCCCTGGTATTTCCGGGCCATTCGTTCTGCGTGCCCGGCTACAATGCGGCGAAGCTCCGCCGGCCGCAACACCTCGGCTTGATCGCCATAGCCGAGTACCCACCAGGAAACCTCGTGCAACCCGGAGACGGTAACGTGGAAGTCGAGTGTGCCGTCGGCGTTAAACTCCAGACGCTGGGTCTTATGCCAGGCCACCTCGGCCACGTTCTGGGCTACCTTCCCGCCAAAACGAACGGTAATCTGCTGATCGGGACCCGGTTCGGGAATCAAGTGCCACGCATTGCGCAAATATCGGTCGATGGAGAACCCTGACGGAACCTGGTAGCGGTCCTTCAGCGGTTCCAAATCGAGGATTCTGCCCACGTTGAACGTTCGCGTTTGGCGGTGCAACGACGAGCGACCGATGGCGTACCAGCTACGCCGGCTGAACAGCAAGCGATACGGGTTGAGCCGGGTGCTTATCTCGCGCTGTTCGGCCAGGCTGTGATACAGAATCCGCACGCTCCGCCGTCTCGAGGCGGCTTCGAGCAACTGCTCGTATACGGGCTGCTGGCCGTGGAGCGGGTTTCGCGGCGGCATCCGGATCCGAATCGCGCCGGCGGCCACCCGAAGCCGGTCGCGAAGCCGCCCAGGCAACGTGCTCTCCAACTTCACGGCGGCGCTTTGGGCCGGCGCAAAGAAGGGCAACCTCGATTGGTCTCCCAAGTCGTGACAGAGCACGATCAGCGCCAGTGCCTCTTCAGGCGTGAAATTGGTTGGCGGGAGGAAGTAGACGTCGGGGATGCGGTAGCGTTGTTCGCTGTCGTCGTACAGCAGGTCGATCCCCGATTCCCGCAACTCGTCCAGGTCACGAAAGATCGTTCGGCGGCTCACGCCGCAGGCCCCGGCCAACGACTCAGCGTTGTATCCCCGTCCAGCCTGAAGCAGACCAATCAACTTGAGCAGGCGACGGATTCGTGGAAGGTTCATGTGGTGTGCTCGATCTGTTGACGCTCTTCCACCCTTGTGAAGAAAGCCGCGAATTACCGGCGAAAATGGCCGGACCTACCTGCTGATAACTCGCCGGCCGGACCGCCGAATTGCCGGCGGCGTCAAGCTTCGGCCCGTCGGCCGGCTTGTGGTCCGCGCCGGCTTCCTCGGGCGGCAACGGAACGGCCGGAGTCTGCTCTGGCAGTATGCTAGGCTCCATGGGCACGTCCGGCGCCGGCGTGGGAATTTGCTCCGGCCGAGTTTCAACCGGCTCGCCTCCCTCCAATACGTCGTACAGTACATCGTCTTCGCTAAAGGGGCCTTCGCCAAAGGGGCCTTCGCCAAAGGGCAACTGGTGCTGACCGGCGTTTTGGGCGTATGGACCGCGACTGAGCACCTTAGGTCGGGTAAAGCCGTAATCCAGGTAGATGCTGGCGTCACGCTGCCGCGCGCGGCGGTGAGCGTCGAAGTACGCCTTGCCGGGCCACGGGCCTTCGGCCAAGTAAACTCCATTGTACTCCAGTAGCGATCCCTTGCGGAAGTGTACCTGGGCAATCGACACGGCGTATTCGGTGAGCGATCCGTACATGGCCAGTTCGGCCTGGGCCAGTCGGCGCTGCGCGTCCAGGAGCAAGTCGAGCGTTACGGTCTCGGTCTCGTAGGCGGCCGCCACCGCGTCGACCTGTTTCTCGGCCGCTGCACGCCGGTTGAAGTTCGTTTGCAACAGCACGTAGTGCCGATCCAGACTACGGAAAGCGTTAGCCAATTGGTGTGAAAGCTCTAGTTCTTCCTCCTGCAACATCGCCCGCTCCCGAGCCAGATTCAACTGGGCATGCCGTACTCCGGACAACTCCTTGCGGAAACCTAGCGGAACGGTCAGGTTCAACCCCAGGTGCCACGATTGGTACTTGCCGCCGGTCAAGTTCGCGTAGGCATTGTTCATGTCTGCCTCGCCGGGGACGGCGGGGCCGGGAAACAGGTGATCGCCCAAGCCCCGCCAACGATACAGTCCAACCGCGTCCAGGCGCGGCAAGAGGTAATTCTTGGCGGCGATCAGTTCCATCTCGGTCTTCTTAACCTGCCATTTCTGCCGGCGGATGCTCACGTTTCGGGCGAGCGATTCTCCGTGCGCTTCGTACCAGTCGAAGGAGACCCTTGCCGTGGTGGGTTCGTCGGCCGGTCGAATCAGCCGCCCGTCCGTCGCGGCCAGACCCATCATGTAACGCAGCTTGTTCTCCACCTCGTAGAGGTTGCTGAGCTCCGTCTCCACATGGCTGCGGAAGAGGAAATACTGTTCCCGGGCTTGTGCTTCCTTTTCCGCCTCACCACCTCGGGCACTGACTTCGTACAGAGCGTGAACCTTCCGCCAGGTCTGCAATGCGCTGTCGCGGCCGGCAACCATCGCATCCAACTCGCGGTAGGCCAGGTAAAGCGCCCAGTAGGTCTTCTCCACGTCCATCACCATATCCCGAACTTGGGCCTCGAAGTCGGCCAGCTTGATATCGGTGTTGAGTCGGGCGATAACTACGCCGTTGCATTGGCCGGGAACCGCGCCGGGGCCGGCAATCCGGTTGAACTGCACGCCGTTGCCTTGCAACAACGGCTGCCGGAATTCGGCCTCCACCATGGCTTCCCAATCGCTCGGGAAGTTTCTCGTCCCGTTGTTCCACTCGTACAAGATTTTGTGGCGGAGCATCCACGTGCCGCCGGTGGCCGCCGTCTTCGCAAACTGGGCCTGAAAATCACCCAAGTCTTGGCGGAACCTGCGGGGGTAAGCAACTGCTTCAAGGATTGGGTTAATGTTCCTCGGAACGTGGTTCTTTTCCCAGAACACGTCGGTGGTGAACTTGGTGGCGAACGCCGACAGGGCCGCCTCAACACCGCCGTTCGGATTGCTCTCGAATCGGGCCGGATCGTAGACCGTTGCCGCGCCGTCCGGATACCGCAGCAAGTAATCCGTCGCGCCGGTGTTGTGCTTCAATGACTCCACCGACGAAAGAGAGCCCGTGCCCAGGCTCCTGATTACCTTGCTGTTTTCCAGGGCGATGCGGACCGCTTCTTCCAGCGTGAGGTCCCACACCTCTTTCGGCTCGGTGTTGCTCAAGGTGAGCGGCGGAATGGCACCGTCGACCTCGCCCAGAGTGTCACTGTCGACATCCGGGTACTCGATGTCGGTGGCCATGTCGATGTAGTGCGACAAGTCGCCGTCCTCCAAGAAGTAGAACGGCTGGTGTGGGCGGCATCCGAGAGAGGCAGCCATTACCACGGCCAGAACGAGATAGGAAGCGGGAGATTGCCGACTCATTTAGCTCACATTCCTGTGACGGCTTGCATCGGTCCCTTCGGTCGGATCGATCCGGCCGCCTTGCCAGCCTGGCGGATTCGAACTCGAGCTTTGCTCCCCCTTGCCGTCACCCCGCCAGAGGACTATAGATAAAGCGCAGGCCTCCATCCGGAATAATCGGTAAACTTGATATCGGCAGCGTAATCGATAGACTTTGGCGATTTTTCGCGACCGGAAGGGATCGCCATGAATATGTAGACTACGATCCTACCGCCAAAGACGTAAACTACCCATCATGTCGACTCAATCAAGCAAAAAACGCCCGGTGGTTGAGTGCAGCGAAACCCCGGGGTTTCGCTGCGATCAACCACCGGGCGTTTACGGTCCGAGATGCTACCGAGCCGAAAAAGGGACCAGGTTTAATTTGTGCGAAGCACCCTCCGGGCCGTTCCGGCAAATTGGCTCTTCCGTTTTTAGGTGCAAACTCCTGGAAAGCGGCCAGTGTGCCACTGCTTGCGAAACTTCCCGTGAGCGTTGAACTTGCATCAAGGCACTGCTTGCCGGACACC
>JAUWJC010000321.1 GCA_030607895.1 Pirellulales bacterium | reverse complement strand
GGCCGAAAAAGGGACCAGGTTTAATTTGCCGGAACGGCCCGGAGGGTGCTTCGCACAAATTAAACCTGGTCCCTTTTTCGGCCGGTCCGGTTCGGCTCGATCTGACAAGCAACCCGCAAGAGGCGAAGCGGCTGGTCAACCTGTTTTTTCTGGGCCAGTACGTGCTGATGTCGCTTATGGTACCCAGTTTTGCGGCCGGGGCAATCAGCGGCGAGAAGGAGCGGAAGACCTACGAGATGCTGCTGGCCGGCCCCATGCGGCCGGGGGCCATTGTGTTGGGTAAACTGTTCGCCTCGCTTTCGCACCTGGCCGTGCTGGTGTTCTGTTCGTTGCCGATCGTGATGCTTTGCCTGCCGCTGGGTGGAGTATCGCTGTACGAGGTATTGGCTACCTACGTGGCGATGGCCGCTTCGGTGGTCACTTTCGGCATGATCAGCCTCGGCGCGAGCAGCTACTTCACCCGCACGATTGCCGCGCAACTGGTCTCGTACATCGTGATACTGCCGCTTGTGCTTTCCGGCGTGGTGTTTTACTCGTATTTCGAGGCGGCCGCCTCTTTCCGGCTGATCGTGCTGGCCGGGGTGTTTCCCGGCGCGTGCCTGATCGTCTGCGGCGTGCTGTTCGCTTCGATCAGCGCCCGGCTGATGCATCCACCCGACGTGGGCTCTCAGGCCGGCGAAGTAGTGGACCTGGAAAAGGAGCAAAGCCAGGCGGTGGGCATGGTCATCAACCGCGACCAGTTTCCCGACAAGCTCTTCGCGCCACCCAAGCGAACCGCCCTGATGCCCGACCGGGCGAATCCCGTCTACGACAAGGAAATGCACAGCGAACTGTTTGCCCAGGGCACGCTCATGCTTCGGCTGGTCATCCAGTTGAGCATGTTCTTGGGGATGATTCTGATGGCGGTTTTTCTTTTCATCCGGCCGCAATGGGCGCCGTGGTATCCGGGCTACGTGCTGGTGTTCAACATGCTGGTCGGCCCGATCTTTTCGGCCGGCAGTATAACCAGCGAACGCGAACGCCAAACGCTCGAACTGCTTCTGACCACGACGCTGTCGCCCTGGCAGATTCTCTCGGCCAAGCTGTACTCCTCGCTGCGGATATCCTGCGTGCTCACGTCGCTTTTGGTGTGGCCGCTTCTGTTGGCGCTGATCCTGCCGCCCTGGCCTTATTCCAGCGACGTGGTCACGATATTCGGATACCTGGCAATCATCGCCGTGACAGCCCTGACCACAACCACCTTGGCGTTGTTCTTCTCGGTGATCTGCCGAAAGACGTCGGCCAGCCTGACGGCAACGTACCTGGTTCTGGTCGTCCTGTTCGCCGTACCCGTTGCGGCCGGGTTGTTTGCCGATGTGTTCTTTCCCGGCGGTCAACTGATGCAATGGATCGAACGCATCGCCTTCCTCAGCCCGCTGGCCGCCACGTTCAGCCTGCCGCTAACGCTTGGCGTGCAAGCCCCGGCCGTCCACGCCATCGGCTGGTGGCAGTACACGAGCGCCGCTTTCCTGGTCTTTTACCTTGCTGTAGACTCCGTACTGATATGGACCATGCTCCGCCTGTTCGACACCCGCTGGCGAGTAATGCGGTAAGCCCTGCCTTGCATAAAGCCGCGACCGGTGGACTGATGCTGGTGGGCAATTTCGCGCCGCATAACCCCACCCGGGCGTACATGGAATGGATCGGAAACTGGTATCTCATATACCGCACGGCCAAGCAAGTGGGCAAGCTGGCGGTCGCGGCCGCAATTCCTCCGGACCGATTCACCGTAAGTTCCGAGCCGCTGGGAATCGACCTATTCTTGATTGCCCGAAAACACTGAAGGGAACAGAAAAGAGTCTTACGTCACAACTTCTGCGCACGGTGCGCGCATGTTGTACCGGGGTTTGTACCGGGGCGTTTAGCCGCCGCGGCCACGCGGCGATGGTGGGCCCCCGGCGTGGCCGCCGGGGCTAAACGATTTGGTTGCGGCCGAAGGCCGCGCTAGTTATTCGCCGGCCGGCATATCGAGTACCTTGCTTTCCATTCCGGCCTTGGCCAGTACGGTGTAGAGCAGGAATCCGACGATGAAGGCTGCCACGGGTGGGCAAGGCACTTTGCCGGTCATGGCCGGGATGAAGTCGGCCGCACCGACAGCGAAGCCGACAACCCAGGAAATCCAGCCGGCCATATTGAACCCGGCCCGGGGCCCGGCCCATTTCTGGCCGGCCAACAGGTAATCGGCAGCCATCGCACCGCAAACCGGACCGAATGAAGCACCGATCAGCGTGAACATGCCGATCACGTCGCCGGCCAGTGCGGTAACCGCCAGTAGCGCGCTAACGGCAGCACCAATGCCGACGGAGACAAACGGATTTACCTTCGGCAACGTGGTTTTGAAGCTGTTCGCGGCGATGAAGGCCGAGAAACACGCCGGTGGGAAGGCGGCCAGGGCCAGCAGATACATGAAGACCTTGGCCGTGCCGTCACCCACCGCGCCGCCCATCATCGACGTCGCTCGCAGGACGGCGCCGTCCGGCGCTTTGCCCGCTCCAAGTGCTCCGGCGACTATCAGCAGCGCCAAGCCTCCGGAGAGGATCGTGGCCAGCGAGATCCCGACAAGTCCGCCTAGTTGCACGTCTTTTTCGTTGCGGTTGTTCATGCCGAAGTCGACTCCCGCGGCGCCGGCCGTCGCGAAAAAGCCGACGATGTAGGTGCAGATAAGCAGGATTACGCCCAACGAGGTCAAGGCGGGCTTGGCCTTGAGCACCTGCAGGTGTTCAACCTCTACCAACTCTGTCCGGTAGACACTGGTCGTCACACCCGTTGTCTCATCTGTTTCCTGGAAGAGTGGTTTGGCGTCGGAAACCCTCTGGCGGACAATTTCCGATTCTCGCACTTCAACCTGTTTGGCCGCGCCGGCGTCGACCAGCGTTTGCGAGTTGAAGTCACCGATACCGCCAACGGTTGCCAGGAAAACGATCACCAGAATGCTCAGCGGGATCAATGGGAAGAACGTAGCCACCCTGGCCACGTAATGAATACCTTTGAGCCCCATGAAGGCGGCACCCACGACCCACACGATACAAACAACGGCATGGGGAATCGTTAACGGGCCGTAGCCGAACGGCGCGCAGAGCAGGACGCCGGCGAAGAAGGCATTCACGCCGAGCCAGCCGAATTGCAGCACGCCCATGAGGAAGCCGGGCATGATAAACCCGCCACGAACCCCGTAGGTCGATGTTCCCACAATGTACAGCGGCAAGCCGGTTTTCAGGCCCAGCAGGCCGGGTACCAGGTAGAACAGAAAATGGCAGATCAAGGCGGCCAGGATGAGGCCCAAGAAAGCCACACCCAGCCCGTTCGACAGGATTCCGCCCGCAAAGTTGCTGTACTGCCCCAGTTCCGGGCTGATGCCGGAACCGACGGGTATGTCCTGCCAGAACACGAACCAGAGCATGATTCCGGCGTACGTCTGGGCAGTGCTGCTGAACCAGGGCACGCGCTTCGCCTGGGGCACCGGCTGAGCCGATGCAACATAGTCCGGTAAATTGGAAGCCATGAATCTCCTCCTAGTAGAGAACATCGAGTGATACGGGCCCCTGTCAGGCAGCCTGGAGTATACAAACCGCAAGGCGAGAGGAAAATGGTAGATGGCCACTTTTCTCCACTTTTTCTTAATCTGGTTCCCAAGCTCTGCTTGGGAACCCGCTACTCTCTAGCAGTACGGTGCGGTCCCAAGCAGAGCTTGGGACCGAGTAGTAGTCACCGGCCGCTTGCACACCGGATATTTCCAGCTATAGTAAGTATGTATCGGTATTCCCCCAACCGTGGACCTCGCAAGGAGCAGCCAGATGGGCCCCAATCACAGGCGAACTCGTATTAGAACCACCTCCAGGGTTTTTCCGCTTCTCGTAGTCCTGGCGACGTTGATTTCCGGACAATTTGCGGCAGGGCAGTTGATCCGCTCGCCGCTGTCGAATCAGTCTCCGGCGATCCGTTCGGCAGTGAACGCCTACAATCGGGCAGTCGAGTTGACCAACCAAGGCAAGTTGGACGAGGCAATTTCCTGGTACACCCGGGCGATCGGCCTCAACCCGCAGTTTGCGCAAGCCTACTGCGATCGTGGGCTTACTCGCACAATGAAGAACGATCTCGACGCGGCCCTGGCCGACCTGGACACGGCCATTCGCCTCAATTCCGAGGATGCCGGGGCCTATCTGAATCGAGGTTTTGCCAACTACCGCAAGGGCAACCTCGATCGGGCGGCCGCGGACTATGGCGCCTCGATTCGGCTCGATCCGGCCAATGCCGACGTCTATCGCAAGCGGGGACACGTCCAGCTTTTGCAGGGCAACATCGACGAGGCCCTGGCCGACCTGAGCACCGCTATCCGGCTTGACCCCAAGGAGCCGTCGACATACACCAGCCGGGGAATCGCCCATTCCAGGCAAGGGGACTTCGACAAGGCCATCGAGGATTTCAACCAGTCGCTCCGGCTGGATGCAAAGGACGCCGAGGCCTGGAGCAATCGGGGCTACGCCCGGGCAATGCAAGGCAACTTCGACGGCGCGTTGAGCGACACCAACCACGCGGTCCGGCTGAATCCGCAAGGTCCGCTCGCCCATTTCAGCCGCGGATTCGCCTACTTGACAAAAGGTGACCTCGACAAGGCTATTGCCGACTTCGACAAGACAATCGAACTCGATGCGGAATACGCTCTGGCATATCGCGAGCGGGGCTACGCCCGCGTGGCTCAAAGTAACTTCGACAAAGCGATTGAAGACCTCAACACCGCGATCCGCCTGGCGCCGGACGATGCGTTGGCCTACGGCAACCGGGGTATCGCCCGGATGCGCAAAGGCGAAGTAGACAAAGCCATCGATGACTACAACCGGTCGTTGCAGTTGAATGCCGACGATCCCGAGATTTGGTGCAATCGGGGCTACGCCCGTGCGGTAAAGGGCAATTTCGAGGGTGCTTTGAGCGATTTGAATTACGCGATTCGGCTTGCACCCGAGGATTCGGCCGCCCGTTTCAGCCGCGGGTTTGCCTACTCCCAGAAGGGCGAGTTGGACAAAGCGATTGCCGACTTCAGCGAGGCGATCCGGATCGACCCGACATACGCCGCCGTCTACAGAAACCGCGGTTCTGCCTACTATCGCAAGGGCGAACTGGACAAAGCGATTGCCGATTTCGACAAGACGCTCAAACTCAACCCAAACGACGACGAAGCCAAAAAAGGCCGCCAGCAAGCCCAGCAAGACAAACAAGCCAAGTAACCATTCACGGGATTATCTCGGCCACGGATCAAACACGGATGAAACACGGATC
>JAUWJC010000336.1 GCA_030607895.1 Pirellulales bacterium | reverse complement strand
CTTTGCGTGAGATCTTTTGTTGGATTTTGGGGCGGCTAAAACGTCCAACAATTCAAGCGGTTGTAACTCGTTGTAGCCCAAAAAGTTACGGCGGCGGATGACTCAAGAAAAGTCCCCTTGACAAGAGTTTCCCCAAGGTAGGATCGCCATGACCTGTTGCTGTAAGTTGACGGTGGATAAGAACTTGCGACCGCACGTGTCGGCCGGGGGAATTTATGGGCGGGTGAAGCATGCGTCCATAATGTCCAACAATTCGCAAAACCCCGGGAAAACGGCACTTCGTGCCAGACGTACTACTTCGCGTTACGACTGCGGCCAGCTTGAAATGACGAAACGGCCGTCTTTCGAGATGAGTTCTCCATCGGCAAAGACCTCGCCGCCGCGGCGCAGATCGCAGACCATGTCCCAGTGCAGTCCCGACTCGTTCTTGCCGCCGGTCTCCGGATAGGCCAGGCCCAAGGCGGCGTGGAAGGTGCCGCCGATCTTCTCGTCGAAAAGGGTGTTCTTCGTGTATTGCCTGATCGAGTAGTTGGTGCCGAAGGCAATCTCGCCCAGCACGCGGGCGCCGGCGTCGGAATCGAGCATTGCCAGGAGGAACTTCTCGCCGTGGGTGGCCGAAGCATCGACCACTCGGCCGTCCTTGAACGTCAGCCGGACACCGTCCACTTCACGCCCGCCATGCACGGCGGGAAAGCTGAAGCAGACGACACCCTCGGTGGCGTTTTCCAGCGGGCCGGTGAACACTTCGCCGTCGGGAAAGTTCTCGTGCCCGTCGCAGTTGATCCACTTGCGGCCCTCGACACCCACCTTCAGATCGGTGCCCTCTGGCGTGGTGAAGTGGAGTTGGCTGACGGCGTCGAGGTAATCGACCACGTACTGCTGCCGGCGGCTGATCTCGCGCCACGCGCCGGCCGGATTGTCCAGGTACAGGAGGCCCGCCTCGAAGACGAACTGCTCGTAGGCAGCCAGCGACATCTGGGCGTCCTGGGCGACGGCCTGGCAGGGAAACTGCGTACCCACCCAACGCAACTCGCCCGCCGCCGCCCGCTCCATGAACCGGGCCCTTATATTCTTCCGCGCCTGGCTGGCCAACGCCTGCTTGGTCGGATCGGTGCCGGTGAGCGCCTTGGTGTTTTCCTCACCCCACATGCTGATCGAAACGTCGATCCGCTCCGTTGTGAATCGATCCACCGGGTCCTCGTAGTGAAGCTGCTCGTCGTTGGCCGTTTCGAGTTTGATTTCGGCACATTCGTCGGGAGCCATCTCCACGTGCGGATGGCCGCCGGCCTGGAGCACGGCCCGATAAAGGGCAACCAGTAGAGGTCTTCCTATGGGGGGGGCAGCCAGACGCACAAGGTCGCCTGCCCGCACTGCCGTCGAGTAGTTGACCAACACGTCGGCCAGCTTTTCGAGTCTGGGGTCTTGCATGGTTTTTTCTCCTTGATCGGGTAATACCCAAACCCGGGCCGCTTGGCAATGGGGGTACGACCGAGGGCTCGACGTGGCTGGTTTGCTATTGTCGGTGGCGGACAATTTTGTTAGCTAAAGACTCGTTCAGAAATAACTTTAACCTGGTTCCCAAGCTCTGCTTGGGAACCCGCTGCTATCCAGCAATACGGTGCGGTCCCAAACAGAGCTTGGGACCGAGTGTATCCTACAAAGCGGAACGAAACCATGCGCGATCAACCGCCGGAAAAACTGACCGAGTTGCTTGCGGAACTAGACCTGGCCACGGCCGAACAGGTGCAGGCGATGGACCGCCGCGCACGGCGGCTTTCCAGGAATCTGCCTAGATTCGAATCGGTTTGGGTCGATGCCCTGGCTCAAGCCCGATTGCTGACACCCTTCCAGGCCACCCAAATCAACGCCGGTCGCGGCCGATCGCTCCGCATTGGGCCTTATGTCGCCTGCCGCGGGTTGCCATCGCTGGGTTTTGCGTCGTGTTATCAGGCTCGCCAAGTCGATTCACGACAAATAGTCCGCCTGGCCGTGGTGGAGCCCCCGGCGGCTCAGGCGGCCGACATGCTCAACCGGCTGGAAGCGCTGGCGGCCGCCTCCGAGTCGCTTCAGTGCGATCGGCTTGCTCCGGTAATCGAAGTGGGGGCCGACGCCGATCGACTCTTGGCCGCCTGCCGATACGTCGGGGGAAAAACGGCCGCGGAGTGGATGATTCACAACGGTCGCTTTCCGCCTCGGGCCGTCCTGGAAATCGCTCAACAAATGCTCGCCGCGCTCTCGCTGCTGGAAGAACGCGGACTCTGCCACGGCGATATTTGTCTGGGCGAACTGCTTTTGGCCGACGGCGGTCGGGCATTGCCGACATGGCCCGGCTTGCGGGCTGCCATTCGACCGGCCGAAGGATACGCCCAAACCGATCTGCCGCCGGAAGCCTACGACTGCCTGGCGCCCGAGCGGATCACCAGCGGCACGCCGCCGACGCCTTGCAGCGAGGTGTACGCCTGCGGCTGTTTGTGGTGGCAGATGCTTGCCGGGCGTCCGCCCATACCGGGCGGCAACGGCCTGGGGAAGATGCGGGCGGCTCAGACGGCCAAGATTCCCGACATCCGGCAATTGGCACCCGATACCCCCGAGCCGCTTTCCGAGGCTATTTCTCAATGTATCCGGCGCGATCCTAAACAGCGGCCTCAGTCGATTGCTCAACTCGCGGCGATGCTGGGTGACACTACTCGCGCCGGAAGGACGGTCTTGACCCGATGCCAAGCCCAATCTCCCGGCCGAGCCGAAAAAGGGACCAGGTTTAATTTGTGCGAAGCACCCTCCGGGCCGTTCCGGCAAATTAAACCTGGTCCCTTTTTCGGCCTCAAGCAGATGTCGTGGTGGCTGGTTGCAACTGCCGGATGCCTGGCCGCTGCGGCGGCGATTACCTGGTTGAGTAGGTACACCGGTCTGTCTGTTCCAACGGCCGGCATTCCCGCCTCGCCATCGGCCGTCGAAAGGGTGGCCGATCCGGCCAACGAGGCAACCCCGTCTTCGCAAAGCCCAGACCATAACGGATCGCAACAAGCGGATCATAATCGAGATAAAGAGCTTGTGCTCGGCTCGGGGCGGCCGGTGGTAATCGAGCCGTCGGAGCTTCGACCCGGTCAATGCGTCCGCGGCGAGCCGGGGAAGCGACCGTTGGTTCGGGTCCCTCGCGGCGGACTGGCGGTCGGCGTCGAAGGGGTCCGGTTCCAAGGAATCGACTTTCTTCGGGATCACTCCGCACGGAAGGGGCCGATACAACCGAGGCCCGGCGACGAACCGCCCGCGATGATCCATCTGACGGCCTCCCGCGCCGAGTTTGCCGATTGCACGTTCTGCTCGGAGACCGCCGAGTTGCGGGAACCGTTCTCGTTCATTCGCTGGACGCACCCGACCGGCCGGGACGATAGCCGGATGTCGCTACCCAGCGGGCAAGTGCGGCTTGAAGACTGCATGCTCTTGGGCCCGGGGATTGGCGTCAACTGCCAGACGATTGGGGCGATTGCCGTTGAGCTGGACAACACGCTTTGCCTGGCCGGCGGACCCGTCATCCGGCTGGACCACGCACCCGGAGCCGACGAGCCGATCATCATCGGGCTTTCCCAAGTGACGCTTCGCGGGGGCGGGCCACTGCTTGAGTGTTGCCACGGGCAGATCGACAGGCCGGGTACGATATCCATCCGGGCGGTCGGCTGCGTGTTTGCGCCGGACAGTCAGGCCGCCGTGCTGGTGTTTGTCGGTTCGGCGTCGCCAAATCTTCCAGATGGGCTTGGGCCGCTGCTGGCAAGAATCCGCTGGAGCGGCCAGGGCTCGCTCGTTCTACCCGACACACCAATAGCCCAATGGCGCCGGCCCGACGGAGAGCACCGGGTGCTGGACGACAGCCTGGTTTCGATTGCCGGATTGGTCCGCAGCGACGTCGAGTTTGCCGGCACTGCCCAGTTCGATTTGGGCCGGTCCGATCCGGCGGCCAGCCGCGTCGTCCGCTGGCAAGCCCCCATTCGCTCGGCCGATCCGCCGGGCGCCGATCCTTCGCGCCTGCCCAACATGGCCACGATTTTTCAGGCAAAGCTGGCACCTTAGCCCGGATTATTCATAGGCCGCATCAGTAGCACAGGCATCTTGCCTGTGTTACCCAGCCACAGGCTGGAAGCCTGTGCTACGGCCTTTGTGAATAATCCGGGCTGGCCGAAAACATGGACCTGTCCCCTTCCGCGAAAGAAACGGGAGTGGCTCAGTTGTCGGCGGATTGCTCTTGCTGATCGTCCGAAGGTTTCTTGCTCGATGGCTTTTCGGGAAAATCGAGCTTGTGGACCGGCTGCACAACGCTGGAAGTGATGTTGCGCACGTGCGAGATCACCCGCTTGAAGTACCGGTATGCCAGCACGTAAGTGGGCGCCATCTCGAGTTCGCCGGCTTTGCGGATCAAGCCGCGGACCTCCTTGTCGCAAAGGTCTTCCATTTTCTGGGCTTCGCGGATCAACTCGGTTGCCCGTTCGTCTTCTTGCGAATCGAAGATCTCGCGGCAGGTGGCCATGATTCGGGAGATGTCGTCTTTGAGAGCGACGAGGCGGTCCTTGTGCTCTCCGGCGGGAGGATGGGGGGCGAGTTCGGCCAGGTCAAAGATGTTTTTGGCATAGTCGCCAACGCGTTCGGCGTCCTTGACCACGCTCATCAGGACCAGGCAGGCGGGAAACTCGGTGGCCCCATGCACCGATGCGTGGACCACGATCTCCCGGCGAATCTGCTGTTCGGCCCGGTTGATCCGCTTGTCGGTGGTGAACAGGTCCTGGCGAATCACATCCAGGTCGGTTCCGCCGAGGAAGGCGTTGGCGGCGGTGTCGAAGACGTGGCGTCCGGCATCGAGCATCTGGCCGAATTCAGCCCGCATCTTCTGCAAGCCGGCGCTGGTCGAGTCGCTATCCCTGGAAAACCATGCAAACATGACAGAACTCTAGTGGTTAGTAGTCAGTGGCTAGTTGACAAGTGTCAATACATCGAGTACAGCGAGAAGTGTCAATACATCGAGTACAGTGGCATTTTGTTCAGGGGTATTTTGTTCGACAATGAGTCCTTTTTCAGGAAAGGGCTCATCGAATGTAT
>JAUWJC010000402.1 GCA_030607895.1 Pirellulales bacterium | reverse complement strand
TATGTATTCGGGGGTGATTACCAAAGACGGCGGAGGCACAACACTTATTTCGAGCCGGTCTTTTGCCACGGAAAACGATATCAACTGCATCTACACCGATGGCCACGCCGGGGACCATGACATCGATAACTTTGCCCTCTCAATAACGCGCGTCCCCGAGCCGGGCACGATAGTGCTTTTGGCGTCCAGTGTCCTCGTGTTGCTGCCGTGCGCCCTTCGCCGCCGACGGAAGCGATAAGAACATGGGGCCGCCGGTACGGCAGAACCGGGCCACGGATCAAACACGGATCAAACACGGATGAAACACGGATGAAACACACTCTAATCCGTGCTCGATCCGTGTTTCATCCGTGGCCGAGGAATTCCCGTGAACGGTTGTGCCAATCCTAAGTCCGAAATGCGAAATCCAAGATTCCGAGCTTTTACCCTGGTCGAGTTATTGGTGGTAATCACCATCATCGGGATCTTGATCGCGCTGTTGTTGCCGGCAGTGCAATCGGCACGTGAAGCGGCCCGGTGTGCCCAGTGCGCAAACAACCTCAAACAGTTGGGCCTGGGTGCATTGCGGCATCTCGAAGCGCACGGGCACTTTCCAAGCGGCGGTTGGGGGTGGCGCTGAGTCGGCCAGCCGGATCGCGGTTTCAGTAGGAAACAGCCCGGCGGCTGGGTCTTTAATGTCCTGCCCTACATCGAACAGGACGCCCTGCACCAGCAGGATCCCAGCACAGTGATCGCCACGCCGCTTGCGGTGATGAACTGCCCCAGCCGGCGGCGGAGCATGGCGTATCCTCGTCCCGGAGGCTCGGGCTTCGAGAACGCCACGGCCCCCGACATGGTCGGCCGTGGCGACTATGTGTTCAACTCCGGCCCCTGGCCCGCCGGTTGCTGGTGTCCGGGTCCCGACAGTCTAGCAACAGGGGACGGTTGGCCGGCATGTTATCCACAGCTTTCTATAGATGGCGAGCATCCATGCAGATATAACACCGACTCCTGGAATTGTTGGCCGCATGACCTCCACCCTAAGGGGATCAGCTATCTACGCAGCGAAGTCCAGATGGCCCACGTCCGCGACGGCTCCAGTAGCACCGTGATGATCGGCGAAAAGTACATCTACCCGGATTTCTACGCTACCGGGGAGTGTCAAGGCGACAACGAGAATATGTACACGGGCCACAATAACGCCGTTTGCCGCGGTGCGCATCGCGGGCCGCCGAGGCAGGACCAACCCGGATTTGACGATGGCTATCGGTTCGGCAGCG
Source organism: Pirellulales bacterium (assembly GCA_030607895.1). Taxonomy (GTDB): domain Bacteria; phylum Planctomycetota; class Planctomycetia; order Pirellulales; family Thermoguttaceae; genus JAUWJC01. The sequence goes on along the minus strand of JAUWJC010000402.1, from coordinate 3,199 downwards.
CGCATTCGTCCGGCTGCCATTTCGTGTTCTGCGACGGCTCGGTGCATAGGATCAGTTACTCGATCGATGCGTCCACGTTCCGTTACCTGTGCGAGCGTGCGGACGGTGAGGTCATTGACGGCAGCAAGTTCTGAGGGGCCGGCGTTCATGCTACTTCCGCACACTCCTCGGACGTACTCCGTGCAGGAAAAAACTGGAACGACGGGCAAGTTCTTTTGAAAGCTGGTTTTGAAAGCGGCGAGCCGGGCAAATCTCGGTCGAGACCGAAGCCTACCCGGTCAGATCCGGGTGGCTTCCAGGCGCGAAAAGCTGCCGTTTCCCTGGACCACGTAAGGTCAAAATATAGAGCCGAAGTGCAAGTGCTGAATCGGATTGAGGTTAGGAACGGCCAACGAAGGCCTACTTTAGCCGGTTGACAGGTGGTTTCCGCGACGTCCCAAGAAAGGACCCTTTGATGACACTCCGGGCAGAGATCGCCTTTCCGGCACCGCAAGACAAGCCGGACGCGGCACCGTTGACTTTCTTCGTCCCAGATCCAGCCACCGGACAGATTTCGATCCGCAAAATCTGGCTGTGGTATATGGGAGAGGCAACTGAACGGCGTGTTGTTTACACCTGCGGCGAATTGACAAGAGAAGCGTTTCCCTGGCGAAAAAGTTCTCGCGTCGGACGGAAGTCTGAGGTTCGTTTTCGGCTGTCAGGCTAAGTCCAACTCTCGTTTGGGGTGTGAGTCGTTCGGGGCCAGTGCTCATAGCCCCCCGTGATGCGAACTTTTTCGGGGGTGTGGACAGAGGGCCTACATTCTTGAAAGAGGACCGCCCCGCATCCTTCGGGACACGAGGCGGCCTCTGGAGTCGTCATCTCGTTCGGGCAGCTACCGAGTTCGGCTGCTGTCGGCGGTGGTCTCCGAGGAGTAGCTGGAATTCGGCTCGGGGCCATCGCCTTTGCCAATCGTCTTGCCCTTTTTCTTCTGTTCGAGTTGTGCCTTGAGTCGCTGAACCTCTTGGGCCAAGGCTTGTTGACCAGCCGCCAACCGCTCGACCAGATTGAGCAACTCCTCGACCGCCTGCTCGACCACCGGCTCCAGCACCCCCACGCCAGCCAACTGCCGCTCAATCCTCGCCAAAACGGCTTGTACTTCCGAAAGGTCCATGTCTAACCATACGCAAAAGGCAAGCCGATGGTTTGCTAGCATTTGAGAGGATACAGATTTCTGCTCGATTGGCCGTAATGCGTTACCTGAAAAGGTGTTAGGGTTCAGGATTCAGGGTTCAGGATTTCGGCATCAAGGTATCCTCAAGGTCCTGAACCCTGAACCCTTTGGTTGCGGCCACCAGTCGCGCTGTGATAATCAGAATTGCGAGGATCAAGGGTAGCGTCACACAACAATTTGTGTCACATTGGGGATGCGGATGACTGAAGAGAAACTACCTGGGTACACCTGGCAAATCCGTACCCACTTTCGCGGTTTGGCAGGGATCTACCGAGAGAGCAGGACTTGAAAAGTCCCTGGTTTTCCCGGGATATGAAGGGCACCCGAAGCCTACCCGCAGGACACCATGGCACTTCGGAACCGAGGGTTGCAGGTTCGAATCCTGCCGGGCGTGCTGGGATTATTGCCGTTGAGCAACAGGGCGGGCTAATTGCCTAACGGTCGGCGGTGCGCGGTGCCGTTGCGATGATGTGGTTTCGGGCAATAGCATGACGCGGCAACGTTTGGGAGCCTGACCGTGATCGGCATCTTTGGTGTATTGCTGTCGCTTGGGCTATTGATGTATCTGGCCTACCGGGGCGTCGAGGTGCTCATCCTGGCGCCCGTGCTGGCCACCGTGGCGGTGCTTTTCGACGGGCACGCCCCCGTCTTCGGCAGCTACACGCAAGTCTTCATGTCGGGCATGGGGAAGTTCACGGTCCGGTACTTCCCCATCTTCCTGCTGGGTGCCATCTTCGGAAAGTTGATGGAGGATTCCGGCTCGGCCCGAGTGATTGCCCGGTGGATAGCCGAGCGGGTGGGCAGGCAACATGCGATTCTGGCGGTAGTGATTTCGTGCGCGGTGTTGACCTACGGTGGAGTTTCACTGTTCGTGGTGGCTTTTGCCGTCTACCCGCTGGCCGCCGCCCTGTTTCGCGAGGCCGATATCCCCAAGCGGTTGATTCCCGGCGCTATTGCCTTGGGAGCGTTTACCTTCACGATGACCTGTCTGCCGGGCACGATTCAGATTCAGAACCTGATTCCGATGCCCTACTTCAAGACGACGGCGTTCGCGGCTCCCGTGCTGGGGGCGGTTGGCGGGCTGGTGATGTTCACCGGAGGCATGCTCTGGTTGAACCGCCGGGCCGCGTTGGGTACTCGGGCCGGGGAAGGCTACGGCACCGGCCACCGGAACGAGGCCCCGGAGCAAATCGAGGGCAACCTGCCCGGACTACTGGCGGCTTGCCTGCCCATCCTCTCGGTGATTTTCCTGAACTACGCCTTCTCCGAACACATCATCCCCCGCTGGGATGCATCCTACCTGGCCGAGCCGCGGTACGGATCGACCGAGTTGGGTAGCGTGCGGGGGATCTGGTCGATCATTGCCGCGCTGGTCCTGTCGAGCGGCCTGGTGATCGCGTTGAACTTCAGAGCGTTCGGCGCGGTGAATCGTTCGCTCGGCAAGGGTGCGGCCGGGTCGTTGGTTCCCATCTTCAACACGGCTTCGGTGGTCGGCTACGGCGCCACGATTGCCTCGCTGTCGGCCTTTGTGCTCATCAAGGACTGGGTGCTCGGCATCTCGCCCGGCAACCCGCTCGTCTCGGAAGCCGTCGCCGTGAGCGTACTGGCCGGCATTACCGGCTCCGCCTCCGGCGGGATGAGCATTGCCCTGGACACCTTGGGGAACACCTACTATCAGCTTGCTACCCAGTCGGGCGTCAGCCCGGAGTTGATGCACCGGATCGCTTCCATGGCCTCGGGCGGTCTGGACACGCTACCGCACAACGGGGCGGTGATCACACTGCTGGCCATCTGCGGCTTGACCCACCGGCAGTCGTACAAGGACATCGCCGTGGTCTCGCTGATAGTGCCCCTGCTGGCAACCGTCGTGGTCGTTGGGCTGGGTACCTTTATCGGCTCCTTCTGAGCAATGCCGGTCCAGGGCTTTGGAGAGTTCCGGGGACAGTATACATAACTCTTGACTGCGGCGGGTGGTTCTGCTAGATT
>JAUWJC010000044.1 GCA_030607895.1 Pirellulales bacterium | reverse complement strand
ACTCGAAGACTATTATCTAAAGCGGGACAGCAAGAAGACCACTGTGGAATATCTCGAACCGGTGATGAACGATATCAAGAGTTGAAAGTTGAAATTTGAAAGTTGAGAGTTGAGAGTTGAGGGTTAAGAATGCGGGGGGGATGGTGTGCGTTGCGAAGCCGCAAGCGTTTGAACTCCGCCTTCACCCTTCCGCCTTCCACCTTCAACTTTCAACTCTCAACCCTCGACTCTCGACTCTCAACTCTCAACTCTCAGATGTACGATACGATTATCATTGGCGCCGGCATGTCGGGGCTGGCGGCCGGCATCCGCCTGGCGCACTTCGAGCAGCGCGTCTGCATCCTCGAACGCCATAATGTGATCGGAGGGCTGAACTCCTTCTATCGTCAGGGCGGTCGGAATTACGACGTCGGGCTGCACGCGGTTACCAACTTCACACCCAAGGGCACCAAGCGCGGTCCGCTGGCCAGGTTGCTGCGCCAACTGCGCCTGGGCTGGGACGAGCTTGGGCTGGTGCCGCAGGTCGGCTCCCAGGTCGCATATCCCGACGTGCGGCTGAATTTCTCGAACGACCTGGAGCTGTTCACTTCGGAAGTGAACCGGCACTTCCCGCGAGAGAAAGACAACTTCCAGCGGCTGCTCGGCCAGGTGGCCGACTACGATCAACTGGGCGCTTCCGGCTCCGATCGGTCCGCCCGGGGAGTCGTCGGCGGCTTCACCCGCGATCCGCTTCTGATCGACATGCTTTTCTGTCCCCTGCTCTACTACGGCGGCGCCCGGGAGCACGACATGGACTTCAACCAGTTCAGCATCATGTTCCGCGCGATTTTCATGGAGGGTCTTGCCAGGCCGCTGGCCGGTGTCCGGCTGATTCTGAAGAAGCTGGTCCGCAAGTTCAAGGCGTTGGGGGGCGAGTTGCGATTGCGGACCGGGGTAGGGCGGATCGCGGCAAGAAACGGCACGGTGGAAAAAGTCGTTCTGGAAGACGGCACGGAACTCGAGGCCCGGCGAGTCCTTTCGTCGGCCGGCTGGCGCGAGACGATGCGGCTTTGCGACGGCGTCGACCAGACCGCTCGGCAGCCCCCGGGTAGGCTTTCATTCATCGAAACGATCTCGGTCCTCGACACCCAACCCCAGGCGCTGGGACACAAACATACGATAGTGTTCTTCAATAATTCGGAAAAGTTCTCCTACGAGAAGCCGGACGCCCTGGCCGACCTGCGCAGCGGGGTGATCTGCTCGCCGAACAACTTCGTATACGACCGGCCGGTGGCCGAAGGGGTGATGCGAACCACCGCCCTGGCCAACTACGACCGCTGGGCCGAGTTGGACGAGCAGTCGTACCGGTTGGAGAAGCTCCGCTGGTACGATCGGGTTGTTGCCTCGGCCGTCCGATTCGTGCCCGACTTCCGAAGTTCCGTAATCGAAACCGACATGTTCACCCCCACCACCATCCGGCGCTTTACGGGCCATGAAAACGGGGCCGTCTACGGGGCGCCAAAGAAACGTTACGACGGCCGAACGCACCTCGAGAACCTCTTCATCTGCGGCACCGACCAAGGAATGGTCGGTATCATCGGCGCCATCGTCAGCGGAATCACGATCGCAAATCAGCACTTACTGAAAGAAGTGGTCAGTGGTCAGTGATCAGTGGCCAGTGAAATGCAGACCTTGACCCTTGTTCCCAAGCTCTGCTTGGTAACACCGCTTGGGAACGCGGAAAGCTCCCCAGAAGTGCGTTCCCAAGCAGAGCTTGGGAACGAGGTTAAACTGATTACTGAAAACTGATTACTGATTACTTACTACTGCCATGCTCAAAGACGCCCGCGACCGGTACGATGTAATTGTGATAGGCGGCGGGCTGGGCGGAATGACGGCGGCCAACAGGCTGGCCCGGTCCGGACATTCCGTATTGCTGTTGGAGCAGCATCACAAGCTGGGTGGCCTGGCCACCTGGTTTCGTAGGCCGGGTGGACACGTCTTCGACGTCTCGCTGCACGGGTTTCCCGTCGGCATGATAAAAAGCTGCCGCCGCTATTGGAGCCGCCGGATTGCCGACTCGGTCGTGCAGCTTAAGAACATCCGGTTCGACAACCCGATGTTCTCGCTCACCACAACCTTCGATCGGGAAGACTTCACCAAGCTGCTGGTCGAGCGGTTCGAGATTCCCGCCGAAACGGTCAAGAAATTCTTCGACGCCGCCCGGAAGATGAACTTCTACGACGACCAGGAAACCACCACCGGCGAGTTGTTCGAGCGGTTCTTTCCCGGCCGCGAAGACGTGATCCGGCTGCTCATGGAGCCGATCACCTACGCCAACGGCTCCACGCTGGAAGACCCGGCACTCTGCTACGGTATCGTGTTCTCGAACTTCATGTCGAAGGGAGTATATACTTTCAAGGGCGGGACCGATCGGCTCATCGGACTGATGGCCGAGGAGTTGAAGGCAAGCGGCGTTGACGTATGCACACAGGCGAACGTCGAGAAAATCCACGTCGCCGGCGGGCGAATCGAAGGTGTGACCGTCGCCGGTCGGAAGATCGGCGCCCGGGCGGTCGTCTCCAACGCCAACCTGAAGGGGACGATATTCAACCTGGTTGGGGAGGATCGTTTCTCGGCCGACTTTATCGAGGCGGCCCGGGCCGTGCGGCTCAACAATTCCAGTACGCAAGTCTATATGGCCCTTCGGCCGGGTGAGATGATCGATCCAAGCTGCGGCGATCTGCTCTTCAGTTCCACCGCCAAGACGTTTCGGACCGAACTGCTGCTGAGCCGCGACGTTACCAGCCGCACGTATTCGTTCTACTATCCCAAAACCAGGCCGGGCAGCAACCGGTGCCTGGTTGTCGCCAGCACCAACGCCAACTACCACGACTGGGCCGACCTGCCCGATGAAGAGTACCAAGCCGGCAAACGCGACCTCATCGAGACAACGCTTGACGCTATAACCAAGTACGTCCCGGATATGCGAGAGAAACTCGACTACGTCGAGGCCGCCACTCCGAAAACCTTCGAGCGTTACACCATGCACCTCGACGGGGCCAGCTGCGGAACCAAGTTCGAGGGTCTGGCCGTCAGCCGGGGACTGTACGAGCAAGTCGCCGGGCTGTATCATGCGGGAAGCGTGGGGATTATCATGTCCGGTTGGCTCGGGGCGGTCAACTACGGAGTAATCGTCGCTAACGACGTGGATGCCTTTCTGATGGAAAGTTATCAGTAATCAGTTTTCAGTAATCAGTTTTCAGTAATCAGTTTTCGATAATCAGTTCTTGACTCGGGAAAGCACAAGATGCCGTGGTGTGTTTCACGCATTCTGATAACTGATAACTGAAAACTGATAACTGAAAACTGACAACCCATGAGCAAAGAGCAGATTTACAACGCGATTCCGCATCGCGAGCCTTTCTTGTTGGTTGACGAGATTATCGAGTGGACCGACTCGCGGATCGAGTGCGGCAAGGTTTTCACGGGCGAGGAAGACTTCTTTGCCGGCCACTATCCGGGCTACCCGCTGGTGCCCGGCGTGCTGTTGTGCGAGGCGGCCATGCAGACCGGAGCGATTTTACTTTCCAAGCACATGGTCGGGATCGAGGGCAAAGTGCCGGTGGCCACCCGAATGAACGACGTGCGCTTCAAACGGATTGTTCGGCCCGGCGAGCCGATCCGTTTGGAAGTCGAGTTGGTCGAGCAGCTATCCAACGCCTTCTTCCTCAAGGCCAAGGTAACCGTGGAAGGAAAGGTGGCGGTCCGGTTCGAGTTCGCTTGCACCGCCGCCCCCGCGATGTGAACGCAGAGTGACGGCCGTAGGGTGGGCACCGCCCACCACGAAGCTTGTCAACGTGGTTGACACAATTCACGGTGGGCAATGCCCACCCTACAACTTCGCAGTGTAAAGTGGAGCAACTCATGCGTATCGCCGCGGCAGTGCTCGCAATCATCGTATCGATCTCACTTGCCCAAGCCGGCGAGAATTGGCCCCAGTTCCGCGGGCCGGATGGCAACGGACGCGCCGACGCGACCGGGCTGCCACTCACCTGGAGCGAGACGGAGAACATCACCTGGAAAACGCCGATCCACGACCGCGGGTGGTCGTCGCCCGTCGTGTGGAACGATCATGTCTGGATGACCACGGCCACCGCCGACGGCCACCGTATGTTCGCCGTCCGTGTCGATCGCGACAGCGGCAAGATCACACATGACATAAAGTTATTCGACATTACCCAGCCGCGGGAAATCCATTCACTCAACAGCTATGCCTCGCCTACTCCGGTTATTGAAGAGGGTCGGGTATACGTGCATTTCGGCCGTTACGGCACGGCCTGTTTGGACAGTCGAACCGGCGAGTTGGTTTGGGTGCGCCGCGATTTGATCTGCGACCACTTCCGCGGGCCGGGCTCGTCGCCCATCTTGTTCGGCGACCTGTTGATTCTGCACTTCGACGGGATGGACGTGCAGTTCATCGTGGCCTTGGACAAAATCACCGGCCGGACCGTTTGGCGAACCGATCGCTCGACCGATTTCGGCGACAAGGAGGGCGACCTGCGCAAAGCGTACAGCACGCCGCTGCTTATTTCGGCCGCCGGCCGGTTGCAGATGATTAGCGTAGGCGCCGATGCCGCCATGAGCTATTCGCCCTACAACGGCAGGGAATTGTGGAAAGTCCGCTACGAGGGAGGTTTCTCGAATGCCTCGCGGCCGCTGTACGGTTGTGGGCTGGTGTTCATCAGCACCGGGTTTGGTAGGAGCGAGCTTCTGGCGGTTCGTCCCGACGGCCGGGGCGACGTGACCGACAGCCACGTGGTCTGGCGGATCGTCAAGGGCGCTCCGAAAAAGCCGTCGCCCGTGTTGGTCGCCGATCTGATTTTCCTGGCCGACGACAAGGGCATCGCTTCATGTATTGAAGCCGAGACGGGCAAGACCGTTTGGCGGAAACGTCTGGGCGGTCAGTACTCGGCTTCGCCCATCCATGCCGACGGCCGCGTCTACTTCTTCGACCACGACGGCAAGACAACAGTTATCCGCCCCGGCCGGCAGTATGAGGAACTGGCAGTCAACCGGCTCGACGCCGGCTGCATGGCCTCCCCGGCCGTGGTCGATAAGGCCATCTTTCTGCGCAGCAAGACGCACCTCTACCGGATCGAAAAGTGAGGCGTGTGTGTGTCTACAAAGCCGCGACCGGTGGTCGCGCTGAGATATGTTCGTCCGGCCGCAACGCGCGACCACCGGTCGCGGCTTTATACCTGTCGCGGCCGAGTTCCGCATAGCTCCTTCACGGAACCAAACGCTATTATGGTTTCTCCGACCAATTCAGGTCTAGCGTTTTAGCCCGTTTTCGCCAGTTTTGGGGGGTCGTACTGTGGTATCTTCAGTTGCTCGCCGTGCTTTAGGGCCGATTGGTGGGCGACGATGCCTGGCGCCGTCATGGCGATGGCCTCGTAAACGTCGACCAGCGGCTCGCGACCCTCGATCCCCGACATGACGAACTCGTCGGTTATCTGCCCGGCCGACCCGCCGGGCCCTCCGGCGGACATGGCTGGAGGAAGCGCGGGGCGGTGGTCTGCAAGTTGGGTAGTTTTCTTGTCGCCGATCCCCTCGTACGCCGTCTGGATGCCTTTGCCCGCACGGAACGTGTTACCGACCATCGAGCCCAACTCGCCGAAGACGCGTCCTATCTCGCCATGGGCGCCTTGGATACCCCAGCAAACGTTCATCCGCGCCATGCCGCCCTCGCTGGTAGTGAACAGGGCCGTCTCGTCGGAAAAAGGGTTCTTGTAGGAGTTGTTCGAGTACCGCTCGGCCTTGCCGCGGAAGCCCAGGCAAGAGACGGCCGTGTAACGCCCGCGGGTAACACCGATGTAGTAGGCCGTGGAATGCGTTGGGTAAAACATGGGCGGCAGGGCGTTTCGCCACTCCTTGTAGCCCCAGGCCGTGTCGACGTTGTAATGGTAATACTCGCCCTCGGAGTAAATGATCTTGCCGAACCCGCCGTGCTCGTAGATCAGCTTCATGTTGTACAGGTCGGAGTGATAGCTGCTCGATTCGGCCATCATGTACCTAAGGCCCGTCTTCTCCTTGATCTCCTTGAGCTTCTGGATGTCTTCGAGAGTAAACGCGGCGGGCACGGCACAAACGCAGTGCTTGCCGTGATTCATCACGTCGACGCAATGCCGCCCGTGACTGGGCGCGTCGGTGAACACGGCCACGGCCTCGATCTTGGGGTCGAGGATCAGCTTCTCCAGCGATTCGTAGGATTTTTCGCAGCGATAGACCTTCTTGAGGCGGTCGCACTTGGCGGGCTGAAGGTCGCTGACGGCCTCGACCGTGCAGTTCGGATGGTTATGCCACTGGAAGCCACAGCCGAATCCACCGCCCACCACGCCGATGCGAATCTTCCGGTCGGAGGTCTGTTTCCACTCCTTCTTTGTCTCGGCCGCCAACGCGCGTTGGGCGATGGCGCCTGCCGCAACGGCCCCCAACGTGCCGATCCCCATCTTCTCGAAGAAAGTACGACGCAAGATAGCCGGGTCGTTCTCCATTGTGTTTTCCTCGGTTGGTTTTCAGTTTTCAGTTTTCAGCACGGGGTGGCCGTGTCGAATGTGGTCGACCATGGCCTTGCGTGCGGCCTTCCGGTCGCGGGTCAGCAACGCTTCGAGGATCGCACGGTGTTGGCCGACGGCCTTGATCGCGGCCTGCCGATCCAAAGCCTCCCATTCGAACATGATCTCGTAGTACCGGCCGTGACGCTCGAAGAAGTCGCTGATGTAGCGGTTGCCCGCCTTGTCGATCAGGTATTGGTGAAGCGAGTTGTCGATGACCGGTGGTTGCGATGCGTCGGCCAGCACGACGTTACTGTCGAGCAGGGCTTGAAGATCGTCGTCGACCAGTCGCGGCCAGGCTAGTTTCATTGCCTTGAGTTCCAGGAGTTCGCGCACCTCGGTGAACGCATCCAACTCGCTTTGGCGGAACGGCCGCAGACGCCAGCCGCGGCGTGGCTTGTGCTCGACCACGCCCACACCCGCCAGCCGGCTCAAGATCTGCCGCGTGGCGGTCTGGCTTATGCCGTAACGCTTTGCGATTTCCTCCTCGCGAAGCCAGACCGGCTTGCCCGCCAGGCTCAGAGCGACCAGGTCCTTGGCGATCTCGTGGCAATGGTCTTTGGGTGGCTCCGGCCGCGACAGACCGGCCGCCGGTCCGCCGGTGCCGACCTTGCCGGGGTTGACTGTCAGTCGGCCGTTCTTGCCCTTTCGCAGGAAGTCGCGTCCGACCAACTCGCCGACCGCCGCTCGGACGGGAGTCAGGCTGACCTCGTACTGCTCGGATAGACCGTGCAGGGTCAGTTTGCGCGGCACCTCGCAACCGGAGTGAATCCGGGCGATCAGGTCCTGCTCGATGTAGTTGGCCCAACTCACGGGTGGCATCTCCCTAACGTGCCAGTTTCTACGATCATAACTGTTTTCTGCGCGAATGTCAACCACCTATTCGCGCATTTGACAAAAAAAGTCCTGCGGGTACGTGACCAACCATTATGGGGGGCATCGACCTGTGATCTGTAAAGTCGCGACCAGTGGTCGCGGCCGTCGGGTCATCACCCGCTGCTCGGAAATACGGCAACTACTCCGCGCCCACTGGTCGCGGCTTTACAAATCAGCCGGCTTTACAGATCAGCCGGTCGGCGTTGCCGTGGAAGATGGCCTCGACTTGGCTGCGCGACAGCCCCAACTCGTCACACGCCCGGCGAATCGCCCTGAGAGCCTCGTACATGAACAGCGTGTACCGGCTCTCCACTTCCGGCGGTTCGCGCCGGCTGTTGAAGTGGAACGGGTAGTCGGTCCGGTTGACGTAGGTTCGGCCGTGCCACTGCCGCCGGCCCCGCATGTAGAAGATCGGGTTGTCGGTGCCGAACAGAATGCGTGCCGGGCCGAGCGTTTCCAGGGCATAGCGGTGTACGTCGGGGTTCAAGACGGCCGAGTTGTCGAAGTAGAGCCCCTCGTCGTCGGCCAGTTGCGGCAGCGACTCCCGGGCGTGAGGCATCGTGTAAGACCGACCCAGATGGGCAATCACGACCACGATGTTGGGATACTCGCGCCGAATCTGCTTGATTTGGCTGATGTTCCGCGGGTGTCCCAACCTGTCGGCCTTGGGCACGTGCAGCGTCAGCCAGGCATGTCGTTGGTCGAGCAGTTCAAGTGGAAGATGGGGGAGGAAATCGAAGATATCGGCCTCCAGGTACTTGTCGCGGCTGGTCGCGTCGTGGCCGATCATCGCGTAGTAGACCTTCACACCCAGCACTCGCGGCAGGTCCAACTCCCGGGCGAGCCGCTCGGCCGACCACTGCGGTCGGACAACGGCCAGGCGATACCATCCCCGCCGAACACACTCGGCCTGAAGGGCCGCGTTGCCGGCTTCGATGTCGTACTCCAACGAAGGATGCCCGAACGCCAGGCAGGAGAACTCGCGACCGGGGAAGACCGTCTGGAAACAGCGCTGGGCAGCGGCGGCCCCGATCGGTTCGCCCACCTCGTTTACCCAGTACTGCCGGCGCCGCTGTTCGGTCATCTCCTCGATACGGTACTCCGGCTCGTTGACGTGCGTATGGGCGTCGAAAATCCGCCCGGGCAGCCAGTCCTCCAAGTGCTCCCGCCAAAAGGCCCGATCAACATCGGTGTACTGCCAAACGTGATGAAGTGGAACGTCGTTCATGGTTGAAGGTTGAAAGTTGAAGGTTGAAAGTTGAAGGTTGAAAGTTGAAGGTTGAAAGTTGAGGGTGTTTAGCCGCCGCGGCCACGCGGCGTGCGCCCCACTCGGTCATCGTGGCTAACCAGGCTCCACGCTCCACATGGCCGGCGCAAGCTCCCTGGCCAACCGGGCGAGCGAATCCGGGCCCTCGACCACCGCCCGGGCTATGGTCGCGGCACCGAAAGCACTCACCGCCGATTGGCCCACGCAGGTTACGGGCCGATCGGTGGCGTTGGCGACGATCCCGGGCGTCACGCGGCTGCCCGCCGCCGGACCGCACATCACGAGCCTTTCGACGGGCAGTCCGGCCTCGGTAAACAGTGCCAGATGCCGTGCCAACTCGCAGGCGAGCCCCTCGACGACCGCACGGATCAGGTGGTTTGCCGAATGAGCCAGCCCGATGCCCTCGAAACGCCCGGAGCCGGTCATCAGCAACGGTCGGCAGCGGAGTCCTTCCGAGCCGGCCGGCACTGCCGCGAGCCGCGCGTCCAGTTCTTCTGGCGAGGGCCGCTTCCCGCATACCAGTCCGGTGATCCACTCGACGGCCGAGCCGCCGTTGGCCATCGACAGCAATTGCCCAAAGACTCCGTCGACAAGATGCGGGCAGACAAAGGTATTCCGTGTAACGGGCGGAGCAAGCCGGTCCGTGTTGGCCAGCAGCACCCAGGCGGTGCCGGTTCCGAAACAGACGTCACCCGGTGCGACCGACCCGGCGCCCGTCGAGGCCGCGTATTGGTCGTGCACGGCCGGCGAGACGGGAATACCCGGCGTCAACCCGGTCGCCTCGGCCGCCTCTGGCAGTAACTCGCCAGCCGCTGCGGTGACGGGGGCCAACTGGGGGAGTTGCTCCGGGCAGATTCCCAGCCGGCCGAGTAACTCGGGGTCGGCCGTGCCAAGCGACGGATTGTAGAGCATGCCGATCGACAGGCTGGTCGCGTCGTGCATGCGACGGCCGCAAAGCCGGCCCACAATCACGTCGCCGACGAAGCCGAGCCGGTTCGGCAGAGCCAGCAACTCGGGCGATTGGTCCGCCAGGCGGAGAAGTTGCCCGATCGTCATCGTGCTGGTATTCGAACCGATATGTTCGATGAGGAACTCCTCGCCCACCTCCTCGATGAAACGGCGGTCGAACGGCTTGCCGCGAGCGTCCAGCCAACTGATTACGCGGCCGATGGGTTTATCGCAAGCGTCGAGAAGTTGAAGCGCCCCGCCCTGGCTGGAGATGCCGACGGCCTCGATCCGACGCGCGGCGGCCGAAAAAGGGACCAGGTTTAATTTGCCGGAACGGCCCGGAGGGTGCTTAGCACAAATTAAACCTGGTCCCTTTTTCGGCTCGGTTGCCTGGCGAATGGCCCGGCAAGCGGCGTCCCAAATCTGGTCGATATCCTGATCGATGCCACCGTCCGCCCTCTGGAACCGGTCGATCTGAGAGGAGCCATCCGCTGCAACCCGGCCATCTCGATCGACGACAACCGCCTTAACGTTGGTGGTGCCCAGGTCTAAGCCCAAAAACATCGTTCAGACCTCGTGGTAGTCGGCCTCGATGAGTCGGGCGGCCTGCCGGATGCGAGCCGTGGCGTCGCCGAAGCAGACGGCGTTATGGTGCGGGCCGCCCAGCCTGGCGTAAGAGGTGAGCCAGTCGCGGACATCCCCATCGGCCGGCCTGAGCTTGAAGTGGGGCGCTTGTATCGACTCGAGCGGTCCGAAATCCTCGATCTCTACCCGGCCGGCGATAAGCCGCCAGCGGTTCTCCGTGCCGGCAACCAACGCGCAAAGCGTGGCCGGTCCCGGCTGAAGGCTGGTGACCAGGGCCAGTTGTTTTCTGCGGGTGCGGGTAATGGGGGTTGATCGGGCGACCAGCGGCACCTTGCGGCCGGACCGCGCCATGGCCACATTGGCCTCGCCCATGTGGCTCATAAACAGGCCGTTCCCTTCAAAGTCGATCGTGAACACCTCGCTGAAGGTTGCCGGCGGCTCCAGCCGGTTCAAGAGCCAGGTTCCCACCGCCCCGACCAGGTCGCCCTCGCCGCCGAAACCTATCCCGTCGGCCATCAACCGGCTGGCCGCGACAAAAGGCAGCGTTTCGGTTCGCTCGTCTTCGCCAAACGACATGAACTGGTAACTGAGCGCATCGAGCCGCTGTTGGGCCACTATCTGCCGCAGGGAAAGCTCGGACCGGGCCGTGGCGTCGAGGTCCTGGTCGCTCACGTCCTCGGCCACGTCGTAAAGCCGCCGATACTCGGCCACCAGCGCCTCGCCCTGTTCGGCTGGTGCGGCTTGGGCACGTTGGATGTAATCTTCCACCGACAGGGCCGTCCATTGGCAGCCCAGCGTTGCGACCAGCCGCGTGGTATCGACGGCGAAGTCGCCCATGCCGGGAAACGGATAGCCCATCAGGCCAAGCCGTGCGTGGCGAAGCGCCGAAACGGCCGACGCGGCAACGAAAAAATCCGCCAGTTCCTCAAAACCCTCGATATCGTTCAGATGCGAAGTGACGTCCTCGAACGGGACCCCGCTTCGCAACAACACGCTGCCGAGGTCCTGCGTTCCGTGTACGCCGTGATTGGCGATCATCTCGGACCCGCTGAAACCGCCGTCCACGCCGAATAGTTCTTGTGTGTTCCAGACGATGATGGGTAATCGTGTTCGGGCTAGCACCGGCAGGGCAAGTTGGCTGGGTGAATAGGTAAGGCACATGACCAACAGGGCATCGAGATGGTCGGCTTCGCAGTCGGCCACAACGGCCTCGATATCCTCACGCCGATAGACCGCCCGGCTGAAACGCACCTCGGCAATCGGCTCCAGTGCCGGCAAGACGGCTTGGCGGACCCAGCGTTCGCGATTTTCACGAAGTGCCGGTGCAAGCTGCTCGTACAGTTCCAGCGACAAAGCCAGGAGCCCCACTCGGGGTCCCGACGGTTTGGTGGTCATGGCATGTGGCCTTTCCGGTATCAGCTATCAGCTCTCAACTTTCAACTTTCAACTCTCAACTTTCAACTCTCAACCTTCAACTCTCAACTTTCAACTCTCAACTTTCAACTCTCTACTCAAGCTGATATTCTTCCACGGCATCTTCGACTTTCACGCCTCGTTTGACCACGTCGCACAGTGCCGCTTGGAACGTGAAGGGAACGGATACCTGGATGGCGTTTCGGCCGAAGACGACCCCGCCCGCCCCGTCTTCAATTTCTCGCGCGGCCAGGTGCAGCGCTTCCTGCTGAGTGGGCAGTTTCTCCGCCCCGAGTCCCAACACCGGAACGGGGCAAGAGGACGTGACGGCCTTGAACTTGTGGGTGTAGAATGTTTTGATTGCATCGGCGCCCAGTTCCGCCACGATTCGGCTGCCCAGCAAGATGTTCTCGTGGAACTGCTCGGGCGTGAGGTTCTGGTGATCGGTGGGGAAGTACTCCCCGATAACCGGGATACCCATTGCGTGGCAGGAGGCGGTCAGGCTGGAGAAAATCTCCACGTTCTCGGCGTCGCGCTGCGCGTCGCCCGTTTCGAGAGTCAGCGAAACCAGGGCGATATCCATGCCATCGCGCAGGGCATCGTCGGGATCGCACATATAGACGCTCTTGGCCTCCTTGTAACCGAGCTTGAAGCAATACACCGTGTTCCAATTCAGCCGGACCACGGCCAGGGGGCACTTGGGTCGGGCAAAAACGCTGCTTAGATGGCGGATCATGCCGGGAGACAATAACACCGCGTCAACAATCGGGTTGATCTTCTCGGCCGTGACAGGCAGGTTTTCCATTGCCCGGATCGGCCCGTCGAACAGCCCGTGGTCCAGGGCGATAATCACGCACCGCCCGTCGCCGATGAGCCGTTGGAGACGAATCTGGCGTCCGTCCATGTTCATTTAGGTCCCTTCGTGTGTTATGGGCAGAATGAGTACGCGTTGCCCACCGATCATACCTTGTTGGCCGCCGAGCTGTCAAGTATCATCGGAGTACTGGGCGTTTTTGAGTCGTTCGGTTGCGAAGCCGCAAGCGGCGGAAGGCTCTCAACCGTAAACTCTCAACTCTCAACTGTTCCAGTCGTGTCGAACCTCGTACCCGAAAAACAACGCCGTTTTGCCGCCGACATCGTGCGGAAGCTCCGCGCCGCCGGGTTCGAGGCGTACTGGGCCGGCGGCTGTGTCCGCGATCAACTCCTGGGCCGCGTGCCGCACGATTACGACGTGGCAACCAACGCCCAGCCGCCAGAGATTCGCAACCTGTTCGGAAAGCGGCGAACCGTGGCCGTCGGGGCCGCCTTCGGCGTAGTCACCGTGTTGGGACCCAAGGGGGCAGGACAGGTTGAAGTGGCCACCTTCCGCCGAGATGCCGACTATAGCGACGGCCGGCATCCCGACAGTGTCACCTTCAGCACCGTGCGAGAAGATGCAACACGACGCGACTTCACAATCAACGGACTGTTCTACGATCCGGTCGGGCGGCAGGTGATAGATTTCGTGGGCGGGCAGAACGACCTGGCGCGGCGGGTAATCCGGGCGATCGGCCGGCCGCAACAGCGATTCGCCGAAGACAAGCTGCGAATGCTCCGTGCAGTCCGCTTCTCCGCCACGTTCGACTTCGCTTTGGACGAAAATACGCTTGCGGTAATCCGGGAGATGGCCTCCGAAATCGCCGTGGTCAGCGCCGAACGGATCGCCGTAGAAATCGAGCGGATACTGGTCGATCCTCATCGCGCGACGGCCGTCCGGCTGCTGGTCGAAAGCGGCCTGGCCGCGGCTGTACTGCCCGAAATCGTGCCCAAAAAAGGACCCCGGTTAATTTGCCCGGACGGCCCCGCGGGTTCGGCGCGCAAAATAAAAAACGTCCCATTTT
>JAUWJC010000572.1 GCA_030607895.1 Pirellulales bacterium | reverse complement strand
GCCGCGTGGAGCAGGCGGCCCCCCCCGCCCCGGGCGACAAACCGGCCGGACCCGACAACGCCCAGGGCGACTCCGAAGGCGGCGAGAAGTCCGACAAGCCCGGGCCCGGCAAGGGAGCCCAATCAAAAGGCGCCGGCGAGCCGGACCGGAAGGAACCGTCATCCGGCCAGGGTAAGCCGAAACCAGACGCCACCGGCGGCGACCCCCAGGATAGCAAAGGTATGCCGGGCGCCGGAAAGCCGTCAACCGACGACACGGGCAGCCCATCGCCGCAGGAGGCCAATCAGCAGCGCCGGAAGAAGCCGGGCGACAATCCCGATCAGGCCGGCCCACGCAACGACGAACAGGCTACCTCGCCAACAACCAGCCCGAAGGATTCCGACTCCCAAGGCGACACGGCGGGCGACCGGTCCGGTGGCGGCGAGCAAGGCGGCGGTCAGCGGTCGAACCAGTCGGGTACCGGCAGTGCGGGCAGCAACACGGCGGCCGATCAGGGCGGCTCGCAGTCGGATCAGAAGGGCGAAGGCCCGACGGGCGGCAAGGCGGGCGAGGGGGTCCAAGCCGACCGGCCAACCGGCCAATCGGCACCCAAGGGTGAAGGTCCCGGTTCCGAGGGCCACGACAAGCCCGGCTCAAAAACCCCAAAGCAAGAACCGCCGGACCAGCCCACTCAAGACGGTCAGGACCAGTCGGCTGGCCGACCGGGCAAATCCGACAAACCGGGCCAGAAACCGCCGGAAGGTGAAAGTCGCGGCCGACCAACCGGTCACGGGCCGGGTAACCCAACCGTCGGCGGCGGCCCCCAGCGGCAAACCGACCTCAAGCCCACGCCCGAGGCCGAACTCACCCCGTGCGAGGACCCTAATCTGGAATACGCCAAGAAACAGACCGTCCTGGCGCTGGAGCACCTCAAAGATCAATTGGCCAAGGATCAGGATCAGCCCGACCAGGACCTTCTGGACCGCCTGGGCTGGACGCGCCAGGAAGCGGCGAAGTTTGCCGAGCGCTGGGAGCAAATGCGTCGAACGGCCGCCGGGCGGGGACCCGCCGCCGATGCCGCCCGAAAGGAATTCGACGAGGCTGTCCGTAGCCTCGGGCTACGCCGCGGCGCGACCGAGTTGAAGGCCGGCCGGATCCAATCGGATCGCGTCGGGCACCTGAAGGAATCCCGTCGCATCGACCCGCCCGCCGACTGGGCCGAGCAGTTTCGTGCTTACACGCGAGGAGTTGCAGGCAGCGGTAAGCCGTAAGACTTGAAACCCATAAAGCACCCGACCGGTGGTCGCGCACGGGACAAGGCGTCACTAGGATTGCGAAGCCGCAAGCGGTTCATCCCGACTCTCTAACCTACTGCCTTGCCTGCATCGTGCCGAAACGCGTGGAGGAGCAGCAGGCCGGCGCCCAGAACCAGCAGGCTGTCGGCAATATTGAAGGTGGGCCAAGGCCAGGAGCCGATCATCACCAGAATCCAGTCCCGAACGGCGTAAACCGGTTCGCCCACGCCGTGCAGCGAGTTGGCATAGTTCCATTTCAGTCCCGGCAGGCCGAATCGATCGTAGAGATTACCGAAAGTGCCGGCCATCACGCACGCCAATGCCACGGTCAACAGCCACTCGCGTGCTGCCCCGGCAACAAACAGCCAGAAGAAGATACCGGCGGCGGCGGCAACCGATAGAACGACAAACACGGCAACCATGCCCTGACCCATGCCGAACAGGGCGCCTTCGTTCAGGCTGGTTTGGAAGCCGACGCCGTCCTCGATAAGCCACCAGGTAGACCCGCCGGGCATACCCAACCGGTTGAAGGCACAACTCTTGGTTGCCAAGTCGACGAGGCACCCAAAGATTGCGATAGAGCAGAAGACGAGGTAACGGCTGGCCGGAACCGCCCTCATTGCAATTCCCCCCGCTCCATGACAATTCTGACAATTCCGTTCGTCAATCTTGTTCCATTTGCGTGGCACACTTCACGCACATGATTGCGTAGGGGATTGCCTTGAGCCGGGTTTTGGGGATCTTCGCCCCGCACTGCTCGCACTGGCCGTAAGTGCCGTCTTCAACTCGTTCCAGCGCCGCCTCGATCCGGTCGAGCGTTCCCTCTTCGCTTTCCATGAGGCTTAAAGTGAACTCCTGCTCGAAGTTGTCGCTGCCGAGGTCGGCCATGTGATTGGGCATGCTGGACAGATCGCCGTTGGCTTCGCTGCGGCTCTTTTTCAACGTGGCATCGGCCATCTGGCTAACGTCACCCCGGAGTCGCGCCCGCAAAGTGAGCAATTGCTCCCTGTAAATCTTTATGTCGGCTTTCTTCATTGCTTCTCCTCCGGGACGGGTCGCTAAGCCTACCCTCTTTGGTAATTGCCAGACCATTCATTTTAAGTTCGCAGCTTGCGGCTGTCAAACGCGTGGCCGAAATTGTCGCGAAACGCTACCCGCCGAACAACCAGTGGCACCATCCCGGCACCGGACCGGACGACGCAAGTATTGTCATTCCAAGAGGTATCGGAAAACTAACCGATCGGGACCCGTCCTGCCTTCCCCCCGATGTGCGGGCATGGTGATGGCTCGTGCCCGTCGGCTTTCCATGGACAGTCTGGTGCTTCCCCTGTCGGTTGGCGCCACGCCGAGTGGTCTGTTTTGCCGACCGGCTCTGCCCGGCCACGCCTTGATGAGGGGTGCAGGAACGCACTTCTTGCGGCTTTGGGAAAACTGTAGGGTGGGTCGAGCGAAGCGAGCCCCACCAACCATGAT